>DOFS01000503.1:5605-8777 GCA_003523945.1 Nitrospiraceae bacterium
CGTATTACGGAAGTTGAGCAACGGGCCGTCCGTGAATCGGCGACTCAAGCCGGGGCCCGGGAAGTCTATCTCATTGAAGAGCCGGTTGCGGCAGCGATCGGTGCGGGGTTGCCGATCACGGAACCTTCGGGGAACATGGTCGTTGATATTGGCGGAGGTACGACCGATATCGCCGTCATTTCTCTTGGAGGCATTGTCTGCAGTGAGTCCGTCAAAGTCGCGGGTGATTCCATGGACGATGCTATCATGAGCTATATCAAACGCCGGTATAATTTACTCATCGGTGATCATATGGCGGAAAAGGTGAAAATCGAAGTCGGATCTGCCTATCCGTTAGAGCAAGCCAAAACGATGATGGTTAAAGGGCGGGATATGATTTCGGGTATTCCCCGGACGGTGGTGGTGAATGATTCTGAAATTCGTGAAGCGTTGGAAGACCCTATTCATGCCATTGTGAATGCCTTACGAAACGCGTTGGAGAATACCCCGCCGGAGCTGGCCGGAGATATTATCGATAAGGGAGTGGTGATTACAGGAGGGGGATCATTGTTGCCGGGCATTGCCACACGGTTTCAGGAGGAAACCAATCTGCCCATTATTACGGTGGAAGACCCTTTGACCTCCGTGGTGTATGGCGTGGGAAAAGCGCTTGATGAAGTCGATTTATTTCAAAAGATTCAAAAATTTTAATGGTTGGCTAGGGCAAGACAACCGAGGCGTTAGGTGCGATCTGAAAAATTTTACCTTGATGGCCGATCACATAGAGTTCTCCCTCACGATCTTCGCCAAAAGACGCAATTCGTAAATCCGTATCCAGCAGTTGTGTGGTCTGCCCGTCGCGATAGCCCCAGATTTCACCGGTACAATAATCCCCGAACACATAGACCCCGTATAACGCAGGCAATCGTTTTCCACGATAGACATATCCCCCGGTCACCGAGCATCGTCCCTGTTCGTGCCGGTATTCTGTAACCGGGGGGACTAAACTCTTGGTCACTTCGCAATTGGTGGCGGGATTGAAGCAGTGTGTCCCCTCCAGGAGTCGCCATCCATAATTGTTTCCCTTTGCAATCACATCTATTTCTTCCCAAAGATTCTGTCCGACATCCCCGGCCCATAATTCCCCGGTCTGGCGGTCAAAGGAAAAACGCCAGGGGTTACGAAGCCCAAGCGCAAAAATTTCCGGTTGGCCTTGTTGCCCCACAAACGGATTGTCCGCAGGGATGCCGTAGGGAGGCGGTCCATCCACATCGATCCGAAGGATTTTCCCTAGCAATGACTCTCGATCTTGGGCTCGATTCTCCGGGTCGCCACCGGCTCCACCGTCTCCCATCCCAATGTACAACAATGCGTCGGGCCCAAAGGCGATCATGCCTCCATTATGGTTACTGTAAGGTTGAGGGATGATGAGCCGAGTGGTCTCGGTGGGGGTGGCTTGATCGGGATCTGAGGACACCCGGTATTCGGCAATCACCGTGGCTCCATCTTTTTCCCTGGTGTAGTTGACAAAGAACCGGCCATTGGCCGAGTACTGAGGATGGAACGCAAGCCCAAGGAGCCCTCGTTCACCGCCTGTTGCCAGGCGGTCGGCGATATTCAGAAACGGAGTTGATTTTTTTTTGCCTTCGTTCAGAATGACAATGTGACCATCTTGTTCTACCACGAACAAGCGATGGGTCTGATCCGGACTGCCGGTGAGAAAGACCGGCTTTGAAAAGTCATGTGCCACCACGGGCTGTAATTCGACGAGGCCATTCACCACGCCCGGTTTGACAGAAAGTCCCCAGCTTGCCGATGAGCAAAGGCCTACCCCCAGACAGATGACGATTCCCATCATTATGAAGTCTAGTCGCACAGGGATAGGTCCAGGAGGACGAAATGGCTGATTTTGGGAAAGGGTGGAGAGGATCGGGGATTGCCCGGGAAATCGATGCCTTGTTATAACTTGAGAGGCCATAAGGTCACCTGAAGGAGGGTAAGATGATTCTTAAGTACGTATCCGATATCTTAGATGACGAAAATGCCCGAGGAAATTTCTATCATGTCTGCCAGGGGAAGGTCCAGGAGACGCCGGTGGGCATTCCCCCTGATGATCAGCCCTATGAATGCCCCGCGTGTGGCATTGATCTGGAACAGGAAGATTTTTTATTGGCGCAACAGCGGGGCTGGTCTTAATTGTCGGTTGGACCGCTTCACTCTATGCAGGGAGGAACATATGGAGTTACCACGAAGTTATGGGAGAAAAACCGTATCCGTCATGCGCGGCCACATGATGTTGTGTCCTGCTTGTTTCGACAGTGTTCATGAAGAAAACTTAGTAGATGAGAAAAACTATGTGGCGGATCATGAAGCCTTTTTTGACATTATTTGTCCAGGCTGCGAGGACCTGAATCGTCCCCTCATCGACGATATGCTGGGTAGTTCGGAATAGCTCCTGCCATATATTGTCCGGGCATGATAACCCGGACTTACACCCTCCGTGACCGTATCGCTTCCCATCACATGTACATCTAGTGGTCGGCCTTCGCAGATAGTGCTGTAAATTGGCTGATCAGAATCTGGTTAAACTCCGCATTTTTTTGGCCTGTGTTTTTCAAAAGAGAAGCAACTAGGGGCAACTCATCTCTTCCGTTCGGTCAATCCATTTATCTTTTTCGACACTTCCTAGGCCGGCAACGTTATGGAAAGGAAGGGCACGGCCGGCTGGATGAATTCCGTCGGTTCGGGTCATGCCCATTTCTATGAGGTGGGGGAGGATTTGTTAGGTTTTCCAGAAAGGATCTAGATTCATTCTGAAGAAGAGGATCTGTTTAATAGGCCCTACAAGAAAAATTTGAGGTCCGGGGCAAAGACGTGTCCTAAAATTCATTAATTCATCGAACAGGCGCCTGGTCCTCTGGGATCTCCGCAGGATCCGCAACTGCCTGGATCAACAATATTCATTCCACTGCCTGTCCCGCCTACGGCAAATCCTGTCAATTGTTTATCCAGGGTATTGGCCTGACATTTTGGACATTCCGGGATAGTCGAACCATGGACAAGCAATTCGAATTGATGCGAACATCCCTGGCACTTATAGGCAAAAATCGGCATGGGTTCTAGACCTCCTTTTGATTGAAATGTTACATCTTATTATAGGCGACCGCGTGATATGAGGACAATGGAGATTCGC
>DOFS01000538.1 GCA_003523945.1 Nitrospiraceae bacterium
ACAATCTCGATAGGAGTCTCTGGCTGACTATAGCCATACCGTGCACAATGAATCCGATGAAATTCCTCGTGGAAGTCAGAAGTGAGCGGCACGGCCAAGTCGAAGGATTGCCCGACATATCGGACATCGACGACTCTAGACAGGAGCGCCTGTTCAGGAACCACGCCTTCCCGGTGCAAGTCCCCTTTCCCCAGGTCAACCAACGGTTGCGTGCACTGTTCTAGAATCTCAAGCGGCGTGCTCCCCGGCAACATCACCGTTTGGACATAATCCAACTGCACGTCCGCTGCCAACATGCCCAAAGCAGACAGGGTTGCGGCCATGGGCGGCACCAACACGTGTGGGATGCGCAACGCCCTGGCCAGATCGCACGCATGTAATCCTCCCGCCCCACCGAATGCCACCAGGACGGTTTCCCGGGGATCTTCTCCTCGCTCCACCGAGATGACCCTCAACGCGCGCTCCATATGCACATTGGCAATTTGGATCATGCCTAAGGCCAATGTCTGGCGGATATCCAAACCGGAACGAGGCGTCAGCACCATTTGTCGGCTCAGATCCTCGAACGCCTGTTGCGCCGCCTCTCTATTCAATCGCATCTGGCCACCTAAAAAACCGTCCGTCGGCAATCGAGCCAGCACGACATGGGCATCGGTGACCGTCGGAATCGTCCCGCCTCTCCCATAACACACCGGACCCGGATGGGCACCGGCACTTTGAGGTCCCACACGGAGATTGCCCCCCGCATCGACGGTGGCCAAGGAGCCCCCGCCGGCACCGACCGTATGAATATCGATGACGGGCACACGGATGGGATGCCCCCCAACATTGGCTTCGGACGTGACCTGAATCATCTCATTGACCAGCGACACGTCTGTTGAAGTCCCGCCCATATCATACGTCAGAATCCGGGTGAAACCCGCCAATCCTGCCAGGTATCGCGCACCCACTACACCCCCGGCCGGGCCGGACAGAATGGAACGGACACCATGCCCTCGCGCTTGGGCGACCGAAATACGCCCCCCGTTCGATTGCACAATATGAAACTCGGTCGGATTCATCTTTTGTTCTAAACGACCCAAATACGCATCCAGAACCGGAGACACATAGGCATTCACGACCGTGGTACTCGTGCGCTCATATTCCCGAAACTCCGGCAGAATTTCAGAAGAGCCCGTCACAAAAAACCCTTCGTCACGTAATCGTGATGTGATCCATTGTTCATGTTCAGAATTCACAAAGGAAAATAGCAATGACACGGCCACCGACTGAATCGCATCACGCCGTAACATTCCCAAAATTGAGACAAGGTCCTGTTTCTGAAGAGGCGTCAGGATGTGCCCTTCACAGTCCACCCGCTCCGAGATTTCAAAGGACCATTTACGCGGAACTAACGGAGGAGGAATCGCAGGAAACAGGTCGTACAACTCGGGACGATCCTGCCGGCCAATCAGCAGCACATCGCGAAAGCCCTTCGTCGTGATGAGAGCCGTTCGCGCCCCTTTCCGCTCCAGGATGGCATTCGTGGCCACGGTAGAACCATGAACAATGTGACGGCCAAGATGGCGAGGAAGTTGGGATAATCCTTGCAGAACGGCTTCGGCAGGATCATGTGGCGTGGAGAGCACTTTAAACCGGTGCAACGATTGACTCTCCGGAGAGGAGACCACAAAGTCGGTGAACGTCCCTCCAATATCGACGCCCACCCATAACGACTGGTTGGAGCGGTGAGAGGGCGTTTCATGTGGGGGCATGGAGGTAATCCACGTATATCAAGAAAAGACACAGCATTCCTGATGATGAATTCAGGACCGAAGATCCCGGGGCCTGTGAAGCATTCGCGAAAAAATTTGGCGGATAACGCCACCTGACACAGAGGAGGTCGTAAAGGTTAGCAAGCAGAGCATGTGCCTGCGCACAACGGCAACACGTTACCCTTTCACCAGGCCTTTTAACACGACCCGTCGAGGACTGCCGCTGGCATTATCGTGAATCGTAAGCATGGCATGGTGGGTTCCCGGCTCATGTGGAGCGAATCCGACCTTGAGCATGCACGAATCGCCGGTAAACAGCCTGACATCCATACAGGTGTTTTCCGCAACAGAAAAGGCATCCGCCTCATTGCCGGTAATCTTCACATCCACGATTTTGAGCAGCCCCAACCCGATATTGGAGACGCGCATCATATGATGAGAGAATGAAGGATTCGCCTCTTGACCCGACTCCATTTCAAAGACCATGGCATCCGTGCTCAGGCTTGGGAGGGGGATAGCCCCATCTCCGCTAAGGAGGACCGAAACGCCATCGACATTGGTGCTTGCCGTAGCCAGATCGGGAAATTGGTCTTGATCAAAATCCTCCACCACCACTGCTGAAGGTGTGGCTCCGACACCAAAATGGCCCGCTGAGGTAAAGAGCCCGGCCCCATTACCCAATAAAATCGACAAACTATTGGAATCACGATTGACCACAACCATGTCCATTTCCTGGTCTCCGTCGAAATCCCGAAACTCGACTCCCACCGGAGCAAAGCCCACTTTAATGGGATCCAATTCGGTAAATGTTCCTCCCTCTTGCTGGAGCAGGATGCGAACGGTGTCGGAAAAGAGGCTGGTCACGCCAAGATCCAGTAACCCGTCATGGTTAATGTCAGTCCCCTGAATTGCGCTCAAGGTGAAACCAGGCTTGAGTTCGTTCTCGAGGACAAATGCCCCATCTCCGGTATTCTTCAATATGGAGACAAGCCCGTTCGGGGAACGCCAACTCGGTTGGCTCCATGTCACGCTAAGATCCGGCTTCCCATCGCCCGTCAGATCCTCAACCAACACCCCGGTAGGGAACATCCCGTCCCGCCCGTCCCGTTCATAGGTCACAGGGGCCAGCAATCCCCCTTTTTCATCATTTAAGAGCACCGAAAGATCAAAAGGCGGGTAATACCCAAATCGTCCACTATTCACCGCCACAACATCACTCCACCCGTCACCGTTCACATCCCGAACCGCTAAAAATGTCGTCCCCTTGCCTGCACCCTGGCTGGCCATCTTCTGGAACAGGCCTGTGCCCTCACCTTTCAACACCACTACCTGATCAGCCCCGCTTAATGCCAGGACCAGATCGAGGAGACCATCGCGATCCATATCTGCGGCGACCAGCGCGAGGGGAATTTTCCCGACACCAAAGGACACCGCCGATCGAAACGTGCCATTGCCGTTGCCCAATAGAACCGAAACATCGTCGGATGTGCCGTTGACCGTCGCCACATCCCACAACCCGTCCCCATTGAAATCTCCCGTGGTGATGGCTTGCGGGGCGCGCCCGACCGGATTACTCGGCGTGGGCGCATATGTGAGGTTCTGGGCATACCCGGAAATAGGCCAACCTGTCATCCAAACCAAGGCAACACCTAGGATCAAGCACCGTTTCACGAAGGACATGGAGAACATGATCGGGTTAATTCAATGATGGGTCTGTATAGGTTTTCTCTAGAACAATTTCAATTTCGTCGGTGGCTGCCATCCCTCGATTGCGAAAACGGGCAACCCAATCGGGATATTGTTCCAATGTTCGAAAAACACTTTTCACTATATCAGGCTTCACCTGTTCTTCCCATTGTGCGACCCACGCCTTTTCATCCTCATCCCCCTCATATTCATCAGGGAAGTTGGCTTCCAGGGAAAACCGAAGATTAAATGATTCCTCCTCTTGATACATCTTTTTCTCCTTCTTTACCTGACCGTCAACTTGTCCATTCGCGAATCTCCATTGTCCTCATA
>DOFS01000378.1:0-360 GCA_003523945.1 Nitrospiraceae bacterium
GCGGGTTTCAGAATATTCGCGTTAATTTCAAGGTCAAAACCGATGCGGACAATATCGAGAAGCTCAAGGCGTTGAGTAAACTCTCGCCGGTGTTCGACATGACTTCCAATGGTACCAATGTTCAGGTGAAAATCGAGAAAGCATAAAAAGTCGAAAGAGATTGAAGGAATTACCAGCAGGCGACGTCGGCGGATGGGTGATGGTAAAACCTGCCTCTCTAACTGTGGGCATGCTGTACCGCCTGTTTTCTGACCGGATGAGAGAATGGTTCCGACATCAGCCGGCATATCGGAGATTGCCTGGATATAGTAGCCTCACACGCGGGACGGTTCTGACCAAATGATGGGAGTTTAACGGACC
>DOFS01000378.1:549-5207 GCA_003523945.1 Nitrospiraceae bacterium
TTTCAGCGCTTATAAGATGAGATACCGACTTTGTGAATTCGCCCCATGTCCTTTGCAATCGGCTCTGTTGCCAATTTCTATTTTCCCGTTAATGCGGACGGACTAGTGCCATCCACCCGCAATCGGCTCCTTGAGCCTTGATACCAAATGATTCACCTGGCTGAAGGGTCCGCCGCATGGCGCGAGGCCGGTCTTGGGGCCCTGTGGGTGGGATAACAAAGCCGGTACCATCGATGAAGAGATTAACGTTGCCGGTGTTGTTGACTTTCACGCTCACGTCGATCGGGTTATCGGACCCGTTATCGTATACCCGTGGGATATCCCCCTGATTTTGTGTACACGGATTGCCGAAATCACTGGAATGAAAAATAAAGCCGTAGTCTTGCTCATTGAGGGTTGCACATCCAGCAAGGAGTATGAACGCGGCGAATGGTAAAAGACATTTCATTTGTCCTCCTTAGCGCTTTGCACGAGATGACTCGGATTGCACGCTATTCTTTTCCTTCTATATTGGAAGACAAAGCATCGTTCCTGCCGATAATGCTCTAACTAATTGGGCATTCGGGACAGGAGTCGAGCAAGTCAAATGGTCTACCTCATACCATAACAATCGACCCTTCATTCTTCAACCAAATCAAACGAGTGGTTCGAGTCGGCGGACGGGTAATGGGATAGGCTGCACGCTAATAGGTGTAAAACCTCAGATCTCAAACTCCTCAAGGAAACGGTGAGGCAACCGTCCAATTCCAAACAAATGTATGCGAATCTCACCCCCTAAAACCTGGCTCTGAAGGAGTTGTACAAAAAACTCTTACCCCCTCGGACAAACGGGCGACAGTGAAGATCGGGAGGACGAGAAGATTGGGGCGTATTGGGAAATAGTTGAAATCATTCATTTGGTTTCACACTCTGCAGGAGATACCAAGCCGGAAATGGCAAGAGAATCGTCATGTCATTGTTGACCCTGTACCAGCCATTCACGGGTCAATCGTTGTGATTTAATATATTGTTCGGGAGTCATTTTTAGAGCCACGCTTTCTCTCAAATCAGTCGCGCCTTTTTTATGTTGTGCCCCGCCGCCAAGCTTGCCCACATATATGTCTGAAGGTAGTCTTCCGGCACACCCTGCCCCTAAAAATACATCTCACCCAACCTGCCCTGCGCCCGGGAGAAGCCCCGCCTTCCCGACACCGATACTAATGTACCGTATCCGCCCGATCCTGAGGCATACCTTGTCCAATGGCGTACTTGCTATCCAGGTGATATTGCGCGGACGCCTTGTCCTTTTTCCTCCGCCAACCGAGACCAACGCACCGTATCCACATGGTTCTGGGGCCCCCATTGTCCGATGTGGTACATGAAGCCCAGCACGACCTGCGCGTCGGCGTGTCCCTTTCCCGCCGCCAGCTTAGACCAGCCCATCGCTTCGGCAAAATCAAGGGAAACCCCTTGGGTCATTCTCGCGTTGTAACCTTTGAACAAATTGAACATTAGAGTTAAGGTACCTGGGGCATAAGGGTGGGAAAGATTCCACTCTTCGAGGTCTTCTTGTCCAATGGAAAAGTCTCCACGCCAAGAAATCCAGCCGCCTGATATTCCAGGCAATCTTCCCTCCCGATTAATTCAATTAAGTAAATATGAAGATTGGCGTTATGGGTTTGTTAAGGAACGTCTTCGCATCTTTTACCTCATAGCTCTTATTTCCAACCCCATTTGGATTGGGCTCGATTATTCGCATGGCAGCCCGTTTTACTCCCTGGTGCTGCTTCGCGCATTATTTAACCTGGCCTGGATTATTGGATTCTGGAGAATACATTATGAAAACTCTCTCCTTGAGTTGAAAATACTCTTGGTCACAACCGTATTGATACCTAATATGGGTATCGCAGAAATGACTGTCGTGTTAGGCGGGTTTAGTTCGCAGTATTATAACGGGATCAACCTTCTCTTTTTGGCCGGAGCGGTTATTATTCCGGTGTTTTGGAAGGTTCATTTGGTGGCACATCTCTGCTCTCTGGTTTACTACTTTGGCACGAATTTCTTACAAAACCCTCAAATAACAAATTGGCAAATTCCTTTTGAGAATTTCATGTTTTTGGTATGGACGAGTTTGGTTCTACTCACTTCGGTGCTCCTGTACGAACGTTTGCAACGTGCAGAATTTGAAGCGCGTATGCAATTGCTCGAACTTGACCGATTAAAGAGTGAGTTTTTTGCCAATGTCAGCCATGAACTTCGCACCCCACTTACCCTCAGCCTGGGTGCCTTTAAAGCACTAAAAGGGTTATCGCTCAATTCTGAGATTCAGGAATTGGTTCAACTAGGGCTGCGCAATAGCTCTCGGCTGTTATCTCTTATTAATGAACTTTTAGACCTCGCAAAATTTGATAGTGGGAGAACCTCGCTAAAAAAACGCGTGTTTGACCTTTCAGATTTGGTCCGTGGCGTTGGAGCGAGTTTTCAATCGTCCAGGGGCCGAAGAATTCATTTTCATGGGCTCTCGAACCCGGTTCCCGTCGAAGCCGATCCTCGTCAACTCAAAAAAGTGATCTACAACTTGTTGTCGAACGCCTTCAAATTTAGCGATCCAGAAGAGGGGCAAGTGTGGATTAAGCTGAACGAGCAATCCAAGAGCCTGCAATTGGCGTTCGAAGACAATGGCATCGGTATTCCTCATGAACAGTTAGAAAGGATTTTTAATCGTTTTTCTCAAGTGGAGGGGGCTTCCACACGACTGTTTGAGGGAACAGGAATAGGACTGGCATTGGTCAGAGAAATTATCCAGCTACACGGAGGAACCATTACAGTGGAAAGCAAGCTGGGGGAAGGTTCCATTTTCACGATGACCCTTCCCCGCGGAGCAGCCAGTCTGGAAAATTTGGGGAGGCTCGAAGAGGAGGAATTTTTTGATTTTATTGAGCAGAATGTCGATCAACAACATTCCATTGTCCCTATTGGGAAAGAGGGGGATCAGTCTAATGATTCTCCCTTAATTCTTGTGGCAGATGATAATTCAGATATGCGGGGGTACTTACAAAGAATCTTGGCAAAACACTATCGCCTGTGCCTGGCGAAGGATGGCCAAGAGGCGGTAAAACTGGCAAAAGAAGTTCACCCGGATTTGATCCTCACCGATATGATGATGCCGCAGATGAGTGGGGATGAGTTGTTGAAGGCTGTTCGAAATGATCCGACTCTTGCCTCAACTCCCGTGATCTTTCTTACGGCCCGGGCAGGTACCGAAGCCAGAGTGGAATGTCTTGAGGAAGGGGCTGACGATTACATCCAAAAGCCGTTTGATGACAATGAGGTTCTTGCGCGAATCGGTAACATAATACGGACACGTAGTACTGAGAGAAAGTTGATTGAACTTCAAAAAGAGAAGTTGTCTCGATTCCTGCCCGCACATGTTGCCGAACTGATCCTGTCTGGGAGTGCTGAAGACTTTCTCCATGGGCACAGGACGGAGATCACGGTGTTATTTATCGATCTCCGGGGATTTACCGCCTTTGCAGAATCGGCAGAGCCCGAGGATATTATGGGACTGCTTGGTGAATTTCAGGCAGAAATGGGGAAAATTATCACTGAGAATCAAGGTACGCTGGAGCGATTCACGGGAGATGGCATGATGGTGTTCTTTAATGATCCACTGCCGGTTCGCAATCATCAAGCGGAAGCGGCCCATTGTGCACTTTCCCTGCACCTTCGTGTTAAAGATTTGCAGGAAAGCTGGAAGGGGCGTGGCTTCACGCTGGGTGTCGGCATTGGCATGGCCACAGGTTTTGCCACCTTGGGAATTATTGGTTTTGAGGAACGTCGGGACTATACGGCCATTGGAAGCGTTACGAACCTAGCTGCACGTCTCTGTGCTGAAGCTCAGGATGAACAAATCCTCATACCCGAAAGATTTAAGAATCAAGTGGCTGACCTCTTTGACTGTGAGCCGATAGGAGAAATGAAACTAAAAGGATTTCGAAATTCCATCCACGTGTTTAACATTGTTGGTCGTAAATAACTGACAGAAAGCATGTAGAGCATCGACTCCACGAATGATATCGTATCGACCTGGAGTATCTGCCTTGAAGTGCTTTCAGAAAGGCCTCAAAAGATTAGGCAAGTCAGGCCAAGTGTTGGATGAGAAAATTGGGAGGATTTATGGGGTAAAGAGGCAAGACTCCCCGGCGTATTCAAAGGACTTCTCGAATTTCTTTCTTGCCTGTAGATAGTTTTCTTCAGCTTCAATTACTTCCTTCGTTTGCGTTGGGGCCTTCCAGGAGGCGTGGTTGCAGGCTATGGCTCTTCCTGCGCTAAAGGTTCCGCCTCCTGCACACACCGCTACGTCAGAATAGGCTACACGCTCCCGGTTCCTGGTTACTTGTAACGTCTGTTGATACGCGAGCAGGTTTTTTCGAGCCTTGATCACTTTTTCTACTGCGATGCCACAGGAGGGGGAATACGGTTCGCTCGCAGCAGGATACGTCCAAATTAGTAGAAGCAGAGGGAGACCTAGAAGATGCGAGAATTTGATCATTACCGATCGATTCCGGATAGAAGGTGCACATCCCTCCTGCGTGATTATGGCTCAAGCAGACAGATCTGCTTTGCCTGTTTAAATAATTCTTCAAACGCTTGTCTCTCCTGCCGGTATTGGTCTATGG
>DOFS01000289.1 GCA_003523945.1 Nitrospiraceae bacterium
CATTAGAGAAATACACGACAAGGACTCATTCAAGGGTCTATCGATACCTATCCATTTCATGAAGACAGAAAACGGCCGCAGGCCCATAAGGAGTTAGGATGCCACTGGAAAAAGAGGATGGAGCCAAAGTTCTCCAGTTGATCACCTCCCGGTACAATGACCGGGAATGGAGAAAAAAAATTGAAAAGACCTTAAGCTTACCCCCATCGGGGTTGAAAGACGAAGATCAACGCAAAGCATTTCTCTATCTTAAGGTCGGGCTGCAAATGTACAAATCCCGCAGGGCGGATGCTCCTTCTTGGATTGTGGGAGGTTTTGCCACGAAGGAAGTGATTGACCGGGCATTGTTTAAGCCCACGGTTATTGATCCCGATTTTACCAAAGACCAGGTGGCTGGCTTTGGAGAAGATCCGGGTTCGGAAGTCGATGCGGTCTGGTGGGAGGACATGCTCGTCAATTGGTTTGAAGAGCCGGAAGAAGAGGGCGATGACGAGGCCGAGGCTGAATCATCTGAGGAAGGAGAACTATCTACTGAAGCCGCTAATGCCTCTGACGACTCCACAAAAAGTCCATCTCACGCAAAAAAACCCACTACCTAAGTTATTTTTGTCAGGCTTCTCGCAGGTCTCTTGTGCCAATTTTCAACAGTAAGGGCATGGAGGGACATACTTCTATACCGACTCACCGGCCTTTTTCCTCTTCATCGTTGAAAGTTTCAGCGACACACAAGGGCTTCGTCTATTCTTCCTTGCATCGATTAAACTCCTGGGTTTGTCGGCTCATGTATGGTGTGGTGGCAAAGCGATTCCCGGTTCCGGTAGACGGACCGGCGTTGATTGTCTGTGACCATACTTCAATGGGGGATCCATTGGTTTTATTGGCCACCGCAGGGCGTCCCATTCGATTCTTAATGGCGAAAGAGATTTACGCTCAGTCACATCTCCGTTGGGTGTTTCAGGCGTTTCGTTGTATTCCTGTGCAGCGGGGAAGGCGGGATATTCGTGCAATTCGCACGATGTTGGAGGGTTTGGCAGCGCAGGAGGTTATCGGCCTTTTTCCGGAAGGCGGATTGGATAGGCATCGTTTAGATGCGGGACATTTGGGGGTGGGCTATCTGGCGATCAAGTCCGGTGCGCCTGTGGTTCCGGCATCTATTGTCTGGGATGGACCTCATTCGGTGACGTCGATGGTTAAAACCCTATTGGTTCCGAGTAAGGCAAGGATACGATATGGGAAACCCCTGCAATTCCCTCAAGAGGTTCGTCCTAGAAAGGAATCCCTTCAATCGTGCACGAAGGAAATTATGAAACACATTGAAGAGTTGAGGGAAGGTATTCTCTCGGGTGCCTCCTGAGCGTAGCTTGCCCTGCCGTTCTTGGTAGGGGTGGGCATCCATCAAATTTCCGTCATACCCGCAGTTGTAAGCGGGTATCCATCTTGAAACCCTGTCTACAATGTTGAAGGTTTGCCGGGTTTCGGCCAGGTAGCCGAGCCACTTTTGTTTCGGCAAAAGTAGCCAAAACCATCTTGGCCATGCTGTGGCCCTTCGGGTTCCCTGCGCGGTTCGCCGACCCCGGCGTCGCGCAAACTCGCAAGGCTCAAACAATGCGCGCCTTTTTCCCGGGGTCGGCTGCACTGCTCGGCCACACCACAAGGCTAGGGAAGTCTGCTGATACTAGGCTCTCTTTAATTATAGAGGACCAACTCGGGGAGCCTGCCCTGAGTTTTCGAAGGGCTCAGACAAGGTCCGCCGGTTGATAAGAGCGTCCACCTCTAGGGCCGGGCGGCAGGCGTTTGACAGAGGCAAGCTGAGGGTATTGGGGGTTTAGGGAGCTTCACGGGGTATTTTTGCCTGAACTGATTTTCCCGGACTTAAATTACGTGGCCAACGACGAAGGTTTCGATCCATTTCCGCTCTGTCATATCCGCAGTTGTAAACGGGCATCCATCCTATATCATCACAAGTTAGGTTCGCGTTATCTGACCATTGAGTATAACCCATTTAGCTTTTGCCGGGGGTTAGGCCCCGCAGCCGAACCTGTTGTATGGGGTGTCTAGGAGAGTCTAACTTTTATGTGAAAGAGAAATGATCTTAAAGCATGGTCGCCCAGCGCGGTTTTTTGAATTACAATGGGAAAGGGAGAAACCAATGGCGGCACAACTCTTTTCGCTCAAACAATTGCTCGCCGAACCTTTCGATTCAGCGGCGTCTATGACCACGCCGGAGGCCATTCCAACATAATCTTCAAAATACTCCTGCCTTCTTATCATTTATCTCTTTTTTGAGGATCAAGAAAAAATCGAGGCGAAAATCCTAAGAGTTTCTAAATAAAGTTATTCCAGTGCCGTATTTCCCTGGTAGTAAAATGGAAATGTGAATTTGCTTATTGAAAGGGGCCTCACTCCATTGTTGAGGTAATTGAATGAAATTTCAGGAGGAATTTTTGAATTATGGGGAATAGCGAAATCACTGTTTTTCAAGCGGTTACAATGAGTATTGCTTTGGTTGGGGCAGTCTTGGGAATTATTAATACATGGTTTTCATTTGATCGTGAACGCTTGAAGCTCAAAGTAGTTCCAGTTTATGCCCAGCCAATAGGTGCGATGGATCCAAGAATTAATTTTGGAATAAACATTACCAATATGAGTGCTTTTCCAATAACTGTTTCGGAGGTAGGTGTCTTGTATGATGGTCGGACAGAACGCGGAGCAATTACACTTCCCATAGTTATAGATGGAGGGAAATTTCCTAGAAGATTGGAGCCAAGATCATCCTTTTCCGTTTATGCGGATATTACCACACAAGCGCCCAAGCTTTTTTCTCTTGTTCGTTGTGCCTACGCTAAAACTGACTGTGGAAATCTCGTGGAAGGGAAAAGCCTAGCACTTGCAGATATGAAGAAAGCGTTTAACCAGGAAAATGAAAATTTCGTGTAATGATTTTCTGATAAGGGCATTGATGGAAATCTTTGAATTTTCAGTGATGATTTAGAAGTTGCCCCCTTCAATTGAAAAAACCGTCGCCGTAGTATTCATGAAAGATGAGGTTGATGTTTGGGAGTCCAGGTTCCATGGGGCTGAATGATGAATTGTCTGGATGGCGTTTTTTCTATAGACTTTTTTTTGCTAAGGCTTCGATTGCCAAGAGGGCTGTGCCATTTTTCTCAAAATTGCCTTTGTAGGTTCTCTCCGTTTGTTTATGGGGTCAGGTCTTGCAAACGCGCAAGCCGCTTTCTATTTCAATCCACTATACCAAAGCGTGACCATCCATCATCATATCGCAAGACCTGCCGCCAAGCACTCGAAATTTCAATTTTCTAAACGTATAACCCCCCTTTAAATTTTCTGGAAAAAACGGAATAATCGTTACCATAAAAAACCTACTTGCTCCCAGAATGTTCCAGCTTAGATTTGTAGGACTTCGGAAACCTACCAGCTCAGGCACCAAACGCGGCACGACTTCCTAAGGATCCGGCTGCATGTCGCATTAATGCTCGATAGGGAGTTGAAACGCAAGAAGATCAATCGCTCTCTTCCTCCGTAGTGCCCGGTACATCCTCAACGTCAAGTTGTTGTCCCTCAGAGGAAGAGAAATAGCTATTCTTCGCGAGCTCTGTAATCTCCAGAATCCGATGATCGCTTCCGTCTCGGAGGCGTTTGACGAGCCCCCTCTCTTCAAGTCTGACAGCTCGCTTCCCAACAAGTTGATAGGAACAATCAAGCTCCGCAGCTACGTAGGCTGGGCGCTTTGGTTCGTCCTCACTGTTGAGGGTTTGCAGTATGCCCAGTTCGGGCCTCGGAAGCAGAAGCTCCTCTTGGATGGACTTTAACATAGGTGCGTACTTTCGAGACAAGTTCACCACGACGCACGTCCCCACACCACAACTCGGACACCGCATGCCATACATGCGGAGGGCTTCGAGCTTATCAAAGCTCTGACGCACACCACATCCGTCGCATGTGATTTCCTGATTGTGCTCCAGGAATGCACGCATGATTGGTGTGTAGTCGAACACCCTTTCGACGAAATAAAGTCGGAATTCTCGTTCACCGAGTGGGCGGCCGAAGGCGATTGTATAGCGCTGACACAAACCGTAGTTAAGGGCAAACACAGACACCTTGCGTCCATCGCGGTCGCTCATCTCGAAGTACTTGGTTATGAAAAAGTTAAGTTCGAGACTCGACAGAAGCGATTCAAATGTGGCCGGAACATGAAAGTGACTCGTGGGTGGACGGCCAGCGATCTTCGCGAAGACTCCCGATTTGTGGGTTCTAAGTTCGCGAGCCCGAGCGACCACTTCTTCTAGCAGTTCCTTAAGCGAGAACATTGAGCTTCGCTCTGCGAATGTTTCATGAAGGAAACACCCGGCTGCAAAATAAGACGCCACTTTCTCTTCGTAGTATTTGAGAGAAGCCTCTTGAATGGCTCGTAAGCCGATACGCTTCCCATGAATGAGTTGGTTCTGATACGCATAGTGGAGCACGTACCCAAGAATCCGCGGATTGGCCATGCTCGCAAAAAAGAGAGCGTTCCAAATATCTTCATTTTTTCCATCGAAGAACACCTCAGCCTCACACTTTGCAAAACGCTTCAACCGTTCCTCGACAAGTCGTCTCGTGAAGGTAGTGGCGTGCTCTTCCATCTTCGTAACGTCGCTCGGTCCAAATAGATAGAAGAGGTCCAGATATACCTCGTCTATCTTGGTCCGGTCGATTTGACCATAGTAAATGCGGCCGGGATAGGCGGCCACTTTAAACTTGATGAACTCGTCGCTCCAGTTGTTCAGCGGAGCGAGAAGCGCATCAACGACAACCTTCATCGCTTCCTCGGGAAGTTCCGAGAAGTCATCGATCAAGATATAAAGATGTCGAACCTCGATGGTTGTCAGAAGCTTCTTTAATCTCTCCAAAAGCTCCTTGATATTGAATGTACGAATAAGAATGTCACTGAAGGCGGTTCGCGATGAAGCCTCTTGGCTTATTGTTCCTGTGTCCGCCGTTTCTCCGGTGATTGTTGGCTTGGCACTGAGAGTTATACCAAGCCCACTCTTCTTTTCTGATGAGGTAACTTTCGAAGTCGACCCCTGCACTCGTTGGTCAACCACGCCGATCACGCTCAAAAACCGATCCACTGAGGCTTCATCGATGAGCGCATCGAGGTCCTCAAACAATTCTGCATATGTGCCGGTAATCCTCTCCTTCACACGTTCCCAGATTGACGCATCAATTCGTTTTTTGATTTCCTCCCGAATCTGCTGGATTGTGGCCCTGAGGAATTCGCGGTAGAGCACCAGGCGTTCGATACTTTCACGTGATAGGGCATTGTGTCTTTCTTCCAGACGCGCAATTAAAACCTGATCAGGCTGGGCAGATTCGAAGAGAGTCTTGATATCAAGGTACGCTGATGTGTGGGCCGGCGTCTTCCGCAGTTCGTGTTGGAGTCGCTGAAAGACAGTGGATTTACCTGTGCCCTTTCGACCGATTACGAAGGTGGTATGAGGTCGTAGGACCGTCTTGAAGACATCGTCTTGGGGCAGAGGATCGACATAGAGCTCTTCGATGAGAGATGTTCCTTGCTCTGGGTCATTCAGATCCGCCCGTCGGTAAAGCTTCAACGAATTGACGGCCGAGCGAAATCCTTCCAACTCCGCCGGGGACCTGATTCGATCAGTCATCGTCTAGCTCCTTCGCAAATGCCTACCAGCAGAAGTAATTCTGCACGCCTAATCAAGCTGTTGCATCCTAACATTGATTAATCGGATCCTCATAAAATGTGGATCTTCGAATTTCTATCTGTTTTGCACGCTTCTGAATTTTTCCAGAGTAGTTGCAACCCACATTATATTCAAAGGTTTCCTTCCGTTCCAACCGCTTAACAGGGCATTGCATGGGAATCAGAATAGCACCACCTTCTAAAATGAATTCAAAGCTAGGTCACCGGACTGCCAATTTATTGAGTCACTCCTGAATGGTTCAGGGCAGGAGATAATTTAATAATCGTCGAGATAAGTCAATGAAAGATTCGTGTTTCTTCCATAATTATTCGAGGTCGAAGTCAAAGGCTTAAATCCACCTAATCCCTTTTCAAGCATGAACACCATCGTTGGGGTGGGCACAGATTCTTCGCCGGTGGCTCAGAATGACAGAGTCGCTGAAAACTCCGACGCCTGCCGTCTGGCCCAAGGGATGGACGCTTTTTTCCCCTGCGGACCTTGTTTGAGCCAGGCGAGTTGGTCCGCTCTCCGCAAGTTGGCGTCCGTCCCCTCTTATGAGACCAGACGGGGCGTCACTGGTTTTGGCCACTTTTGCCGAAACAAAAGTGGCTCGTGGCGCGGGGGCGAAACCCCGCACTTGTCATTTAAATTGACTAAATGGTTTTTAGAATAAGTTCATCTGTGTGGGGGGATCGGCTGGAGTTTCATCTTTGGAGGAGGCTTTGGATGTGGGAAGGGTTGGCGGTGACGCGGTATGAGGAAGGGTGGGAGTTTTGCTCATACTTTCCAGGACAGCCTTGAGTTTTTGAAAATCCTCCTTGAGAGGAATTCGCAGATTTCCCTGGTGGAGTGCGGCTGCCGGATGAAGCAGTGGGAACACGATAAAGTTGGGCATTCGAATGACCTGCCCGCGTACTTTGGTGATACCGACTTTTCTTTCCAATAACGTTTGGGTGGCAAAGTTTCCTAACGTGCATACTAATTTAGGTTTGATGAGTTCGATTTGTTGAAGCAGGAACGGTTTGCATGTCTCGATTTCTTCCGGAAGAGGATCTCGATTGTTGGGTGGCCGGCATTTAATGACGTTGGCAATGAAAATATCTGCGCGACTGAGCCCGATTGATTGCAGCAACTCGTTGAGGAATTTTCCTGCCGCTCCGACAAAAGGCTCTCCCTTCTGGTCTTCATAAAAACCCGGGGCTTCTCCGACGAACATGATGTCAGCCTGAGGATGTCCTGTCCCAAACACCACCTGCGTGCGTCCTGAAGACAA
>DOFS01000287.1:0-1378 GCA_003523945.1 Nitrospiraceae bacterium
ATGTTCAAATCTGTCGAAGTTCTGCAAGGGCCGGTGTCCAGGGTTTTGGGAATCGGAACCCTTGTGGTTCGTTGCGAAGATTCCGGCCGGAGTCTTCGATTCCGTGGCATCAAGGACCCTGAAGTCATTGAAACAAAATTACGGGCGCTTCTGCCTCCATCTTCCCCTGTGTTGACTCAGCCCTCCTGAACGATGCATGAGACTGTGTGATGAGAAGTGAGAATTATTCTTGGTGATCCCGTCTCTTTCCCGTCGTACATCTTTGGTACTCGGTTTGGCTTTTCTGACCGTTGCCGGTGCCCTTTTTCTGGAATTCCTCTTGAGTGTCAAAGCGGACAGACCCTTCGGTCACACGCAGATGGCTCATCTCGTAGGGTGGACCGGCCTGGTATTTATCGGGCTCACCTTCGTATATCCCCTGAAACGGTGGATGTACCCTAATCAGGTCTGGTCGCAACGATGGTTTCACGTGCACATCGTCTTTGGCATTGTTGGCCCCTTGGTTATTTTTGTCCATGCCGGTGTGCATTTTCATGCCTGGGTGCCGATCATCGCCCTTATCGCTATGGTCCTGGTGGTGATGAGTGGGATCACCGGACAGGCCTTGCATTATCTAGCGTTTCGAACATTGTACGAACGACGCCATGAGCTGGCCTTTGAAGGGATGACCGAGGAGGCGATTGAGGCGCATCTGCATGGTCTGGCATTACAAGAAGAAACGCTCCGATGGTGGAAATGTCTTCACGGTCCCTTAACATGGTCATTTGTTTCTTTTACGTTGCTGCACATCGGAGGAGCGCTCTTTTTCGGGGGCTTCTGAATCATGGGATGTCGTCGACCATGGGTAACGCCCCTTATCTGGGCCCTGACCGGTCTGGTCATTGGGGCTCTGGCCTGGGCTTCTCCACGTTACACTGAAGCCTTGTGGGCCCCTGGAGATCTCAGCCGATATCACACTGACATTGCGAAATGTGTATCCTGTCATGAACCGTTCAAGGGAGCTACACCGAAAAAGTGCCTGCTCTGTCATCCGTTGGAAACATTTCAATCCCGATCCGAACCGGAAGTTCGTCAATTGCATCAGAAGGCGATTCAAACCGGCCAAGATTGTCTTGCCTGCCACACGGAGCATCGGGGCGTGTTAACGGCCATTACGATCGGGAGGGTCCAAAATCCCCATGGAGAATTGATTTTTCGTGCCACAGGCGCGACCTCCTGCTCTGACTGTCATGTGATAGAAGCGGGGGCAGGGAAACAGGGAAGCACTCTTCAGCACAATGTGTATGTTGAACGGTTGATTCAGAAAGGAGAGGGTGCTCATCGACCCGGGCATTTTGCTGAATGTCTGAAATGCCATCGTGGGGGACTGTTGGGCGTT
>DOFS01000287.1:1495-2943 GCA_003523945.1 Nitrospiraceae bacterium
GAGGAAGAGGAGGAAGAAGATTAGAGTGAAGTGAGGCATTTCAGGTGTAGATAAAATCCACAGCATGCCCCTCCAGGACACACGAGTGATAACAATGTGCAACAATTTGGCTCTTTTCCAAATACTCCTCATGGGTCCAGAACTTGCTGGTATTAATTATGTGCAAGGGAAGTTGTCGGTGCTCTTAAGGGTCTCTGTTTTAGAGAAGGTTGCGATCATGGGCCAAACCACAAATCCAGAAGAAGCAAGCGGGCCAGCATGCACCATCCTGGTGGTGGATGATGATGAAGCGATGAGAAACTTGTTTGTCGACGCTCTTCAGGAGCAAGGGTGTCGGGTGATCGAGTCAGACAATGGGGCCGATGCTTTGAATATGCTTAAAGCCGTCGCTCCGAATGTGATCGTGACTGACCTGCGAATGCCGGATGGCGGATTTTCCTATCTGCGGCGCCTCCAGGAAGGGGCGCCTGAGTGTCCCATTGTCGTGGTGACAGCGTATGGAGATAGTCAATCTAAAGCGAAAGCGTTGGAATGTGGTGTCCAGGGATATTTCGAAAAACCTCTTCGTATCTCTGCTCTGAAAGCCTGGATTTGTCAAATGTGTTTTTTACATCCCTGCGGAAATCTTCCTCTTTTATGAAGGCGTGAATTCGATCAGAGGGGGTAACGATGGCCGGATCGTTCGTGTATGAAGATGCTGATATTCCCGGGTCTCTGCTTGCCCGTATTGAGGGATTAAAGCTTCTGGCCGATCACTTGGATGAACCGGTTGTCATTTTTAATCCTCAGCTGGAATTGGTATATGCCAATCCGTCAGCACGTACCGGCTCGAAAGAATGTCCGTTGATTTCCCCTCCGTCCCTTCTTTCTGCTGATTTGTCGGCTTCTGTCCAGCAATCGCCCTGTGATCCTTGTCCCGCAACAGAGCTGTTTCAGTCTCATGCCCAGACTCAAGATCCATTCGCCTGTCCCTCACCGTCTGCGATCACCACTCCGACCTGTCCACTGCCACGAGCGGTGCCATTGAAAAGTGAGACCGGCATGACGCATTTTGCAATCTTGATGGGGGCTCGTGGGAGTGAGAGCCTTGTTGTGGCTCCTCAGGACCAGGAATCATCGGGGCTGTCTCACCAGCAGGAAGGCTCCATACCTGAACGCTTCCATCCGGCCATTATTGGAGAGAGTGAGCCGATCCAACAATTGGTGGAGATGATTCAATTGATCGCGGCGAGTGAGGCTACGGTGCTTATTCAGGGAGAAAGTGGAACGGGTAAGGAATTGGTGGCCAAAACTATTCATGCCTTGAGTCGTCGACGAGTCCGGCCCTTTGTCGTGGTGGAATGTAGCGCGTTGCCCGAAACCTTGCTGGAAAGTGAACTCTTTGGTCATGTTCGGGGGGCCTTTACCGGAGCGGTAGCCGATCGTAAAGGGTTGTTTGAAGAAGCCGA
>DOFS01000287.1:3082-4887 GCA_003523945.1 Nitrospiraceae bacterium
TTTTTTTGGATGAAATTTCTGACACGACTCCCGCATTCCAAGCCCGCTTACTTCGCGTCCTGCAGGAAGGCGAAATCAAGCCCGTGGGGAGCAATGGATCTATCAAGGTGAATGTGAGGGTCATCTCTGCCGGGAATAAACCTCTGGAACATCTTGTATCAACCAAGTTGTTTCGTGCGGATTTATACTATCGACTCGCGGTCCTCCCGTTAACCGTCCCGCCCTTGAGGGAGCGGAGAGAAGATATCCTGTTGTTGGTGGGATATTTTTTGGAGCAATGCGCCAAAAAGCACGGGCGTGAGCCGATGCATCTCAGCTCGGATGCCCAAACGGCTCTCGTGCACCATTCGTGGCCTGGGAATGTCCGGGAATTAGAAAACTTGATTGAACGGGTCGTCGTCACATGCCCACATTCCACAATTGAGGTGAAAGACTTTTTTTCCGATCATCCGTTGCAAACTGCCAAAAGCGATTTGAGTGCGATCGGGAAAACCGCTCGCCAGGAAGCGGAACGGTCAAGAATCCTCCAAGCCCTCCGGGATGCGAAGGGAGATAAGACCCGCGCAGCGCGGGCTTTAAATATCAGTCGCTCCAGCCTCTACAACAAACTGCGGGATTACCATATTTCTTAATCCGCCAGATTTTTGCCCCTAAAATCCCCATTCTCCGCCTTTTATTGTCCAAGAATTTGGACACGGAACTACCTGATTTTTTAATGAAAATGCAAACGACTTGAAATTCCTGTTCAAGAGCCTGGAAATTCTCCCCGTTATTCGTTGTTGCCATCTTTTCTCATTAGCTCCTGAAGTCCTGATCAGCATTGGCTCTCAGTGCTTGGAGCATGCGTGAGTATTCATTGGCATCGATGTTGCGGAGTTCAAGATTGTGCTGACGCCGGGTGGGGTGTGATGGACCGGCCTCCGGAATGCCCGACCTCCAAAGAGGGTTCCCGGCGTCAGCACATAAAATGATGAAGTCAGTGGCCGGTATGTTCATCGAAAAAAAAAGGAAAATTTTGCACCACATGAAACGAGTTGTCCCTTTGAGTGCAAAAAAACCATGGTTTTTATTCACCCCATCAAGTAAGGAGGCCGGAGAATGTATCACGGCAAGAGTAGATTTTTAACTGCGTCTGTATTTTTGGCGCTGATGGGAGGGTCGAGCTTTTGGGCTACTCCATCGCTGGTCAGTGCTGAAGATGTATCTCATACACAGGTTCATCAGACCGGGATGGCCTCACAATCTCCCGCTTGGGCAGAGCAGCTCAAGGGCCAGACGATTGTGGAAGATGCGATGGAAGGTCGGGCTGAACGCGCGGCCCTGGTCGAACAGCAGCATCAACGCATGATGCAGCAAATGCAGAAGGACATGGAGCATAAGGGTGCCGACACGGGTGCGTTCGATTCTATGTCGATGATTCATCAATATGGAGGTGGCCCCGAGAATGGCTTGCTAGCGAGTAACAGCGGTGTCGAACCGGTGTCCATGACAGGAGGGTTGTGTCCCAAGACCGCACCTGTCAGAAATTACGATGTGTCAGCCATCAATGTGGAAATCAGCTTGAATCAATGGCTTGATTACTATCCGGGTTACATGTATGCCCTGACGGAAAATATCGAGAAGATCCGTGAGGAAGAAGCCAAAAATGCGGCAGCACGGGAAACGGAAGGGCATGCGGATCCTGGAGCCGTCAAAAACGGGATCCAGGATCAGTGGATTCAACCATTGGTAATCCGAGGCAATCAAGGCGATTGCATCAAAGTCACTCTGCGCAATCAGTTGGAATTCGGTGAAGAGGTCAGTCT
>DOFS01000287.1:5054-6627 GCA_003523945.1 Nitrospiraceae bacterium
ACCACCAATCCAGACACGGTGGCGGAGGAAGGCGAAACGATTGAAATGGAATGGTACATCCATCCCGATACGCAGGAAGGCGGGAAGCAATTTCACACCTATAGCAATGATCGCGAGCTGACGGTCATGGGACTTTTCGGTGTGTTTGTCGTGGAACCTCGTGGATCGAATTACTATGAGCCCTTAGGCACGGGGCCGGCCACGGAAGCTACGAGCGGGTGGCAGGTCATGATTGATAATGGAGATGGTCCCGACTTTCGGGAATTTGTCCTGATTTATCACGAAGTCGGTGACGAAGCGTTTCGTCCCGTCAACAAGCATGGGGATTTCCTGCCTCAGCGGGATCCGCTCACCGATGCCTATCGTCCCGGTGCCCGGGCGCTCAACTATCGCAGTGAGCCGTTCGGCATCAATAACATGCATGTGCAACATGAATACTTTGGGTTTGAGGATGAGTCGATGGCCTATAGTTCCTATACTTTTGGTGATGCGGCCCCGACTATTCCGCGAAGTTATTTGGGTGATCCAGCCAAATTCCGCGTGGTCCATGGCGGGTCAGAAGTCTTCCATTCCCATCATCCACATGGGGGTGCAATCCGGTGGCAACGAAGCCCACGGGCAACACAAATGCCTGTTTGGAGCACGGGCCAAAATGGTCCGGTAAAGTATCCGGTGATTCGCACCAAGTCGGACCGGGTGGATGTGGAAGCCATTGGGCCGTCGGAAGCGTTAGATCTGGAAACGGAATGCGGCTCAGGACTGTGCCAATGGCTGGCAGGAGATTTTCTCTTCCACTGCCACGTGGCGCATCACTATGTGGCCGGGATGTGGGGGTACTGGCGGGTGTATAACACCATGCAAGTGCCCGGTGTCCAGAATGACGTGATGGCGCCGTTGCGGGAATTGCCGGATCGCTTAGGCCGGATTCACAAACCCGTGACCTCCGATCAACTCGTGGGCAAGACCGTCAGTTGGTTTGGGAAGCAATTTACAATCGTGGGCAAAGGTAAGAGCGATTGGAAGGCCGATCCTGCCGTCGTGACTATCAAGGACTGGGTGGAAATGCAGCTTGCCAATCAAGGCAAGCCCGGTCATACAGATGATGAAGCGGGTCAGATGAAGGCCTATGATGCCACCGTCATGGATTGGGTCTGGGATGGTTCGAAGGCGATGAGCGAGAAAGAAGCGACCCTTGGGACTAACCCCAAATATCGGCCGGAGTGGCAGGGCTATAAAGCCGGGGAACGGCGGGCCATTTGGTTTGAGCCGTCAACCGGAAAAGTCGCGTGGCCATGGTTGACGCCGCATTTCGGGAAACGTGTGCCGTTTTCCAATGATCATAATCCTGCCCCATGGTTGGAAATGATCAGATTAAATTCGGATGGCACACGGTCGGTCGAACCGGCAAAAGCTGGTGAAAATGGCCCCTGGAGTCTGTGTCCGGATCGAGCCGGATCGCAGGATTACAAGGTGCATTTCATAAAGCTGCCGATTGAATTGTCGGCTGCCCAGGGAAAAGAGCCGGCGATTGTGGACCCCAATGGGCTTCTCTATGTTGTGCACGAGGAAGAGG
>DOFS01000087.1 GCA_003523945.1 Nitrospiraceae bacterium
GCTGAATCCTCGATCGTCACAATCCGTTCGTCGGAGGGAATAAATCCCGACAAAATATTCAGAATAGTGGTTTTTCCGCAGCCGGTTCCCCCAGAAATTAAGATATTCAGTCTGGCTTCGACAATTCCGCGAAGAAGCTCTGCAATTTCTGGAGTGAGCGATCGCTTGTTAATCAAATCTTCAATTTGCAACTTATCCTTGGAAAATTTTCGAATCGAAATGGAAGAACCATTTAAGGCCAACGGAGGGATAATGGCATTTACGCGGGAACCATCTAACAGCCGGGCATCCACCATAGGCGAGGATTCATCAATTCGTCGCCCAACGGCCGAGACAATTTTTTCAATAATTTTTCGAAGATGGGCTTCATCGCGAAATTTCACATCAGTTAATTGGAGTTTCCCGGCTCGCTCCACGTAGATTTGATCGGCCCGATTGACCAAAATATCGTTCACGGTTTGATCTTGAACCAATGGTTCAAGGGGCCCCAAACCCATGACTTCATGCTGAATGTCGGCAATCAGGCTTTCCCGCTCTTTCATACTGAGCGGGACGGATTCCTTCTCTAACATTTCCTGGACCAGCTTAGTCAGCTCGACCTTGAGAAGATTATTATCCAACTTTGCGACGACGGCCAGATCGAGGGTATCAATAACCTGGCGATGGAGTCGCTCCTTTAATGGACCAAGGTTGAGCCCTCCAATTCCTGACCCTTCACCCACTTCATCCCATTTAGTCTGGTTCATAGACCTGCCTATCTCGAAAACATGAAAAGATTGTTACTTATGCACCTGAAGGAGAGGATTGGACCTTCCGTCCTCTAAACGGATTCAACCACCCCGCTAACGACCCCTTGTTCGCCGATTTCGTTGACTGCCCGTCGAACGAACTGGCGATATCCCGGTACGACTTGGCCACCGCCGAGCGTGGGGCCACCTCGATTAAGGCCTTTCCACTATTCACTGCTTGACTGGCTGAGGGATAATCGTTGGGGAGCAGCCAGAAGGCTTTTTGCTTTAATATTTCTTCCGTTTCTTTCAGGACGTCTTGCTCAGGAGAGGAAAACCGATTCATGACTAAGCGAATTTTTTCGGCAGGAAATCCTGAGCCACGCAACAGCTCTAAAATCCGCTTGGTCCGATGAACGACGGGAACCATCAAAGTTGACGTCACCAAAATCAAGGTGGCCAATTCCAATGCTTTCTTCGTGGTCAAATCCAAGACATGTCCGCAATCCAGGATGACATAATCAAAGCTGGCTTGAAGAAGACGAAGGGTCGCTTCCACACAATCAGGGCTTAAGCGACCGGTACTCAGGTCGTCATATCCCGAAGGGAGTACTTGAATACCCAATTCCGTTTTGGTGAGGACGCGAATGAGGAATGCCTGGTCTAAGCGAGACAGATCGGCCGCAATATCCCGGAAACTATGGTTCGGTTGAAGATCGAGATACAGGGGAAGATCTCCACCATGCTGATTGACATCCACAAGAACCACCGACGGATTGTTGGGCAATTCCTTGATCGCGGCGGCCACATTGACTGCAATACTGGTCGTTCCCACTCCACCTTTTCCCCCAAAAAATGCGAGAATCTTCCCGGGCTTTCGTTGTCCCTCTCCCTGAGGAGCCAGAGTCGCGCCTCGCTCCAAAAAACGGAGGATCGCATCGGCAACGTCCTGCTTTTGGAGAGGCTGCGCTAAAAACTCTTTTGCCCCGGCACGCATGGCCTCCAATAAAATATTGGACTCCAACCGGGAAGCGGTGAGGAAAATTTCCGTCCCTTTATTTAATTTCATCATCTCCCGAATGAGGGAAAAGGTCTCCTCCGGATTCTCATCAAGTTCCATTATGACCAGTGCAGCAATCCCGGAATCTTGACTCTCCTTGAGTCGCACGCCCTCCGTCTCCCGAATAATGCTCTCAAGAGTTGTCTTGCATTCCGCAGTACGGACAGAAAGCTCAATGACCGGCAAATCAGTGGTGTTACCGGAGGAATCCCCACCTATACGTTTTGGCTTCCAAGATTTATCCTTCATTTTGTCGTTCCTCCTGCCCCCGTTCCTGAAGACGTGCTCCCAGTTGCCCCACCACCCTGTAGTTTAAATTCCGAATATGGGGGACTTTGAAACATCAACTGATAGCGAGCCAAGCTATGTCCCATGGCTTGTGAATCGGCCGCTCCCGGTACCGGGTTCGTATTGTTTGAAGCCGCTGGATTCACAATTTGATTCTCCAGAGCCTGCCGATAGGCCAGCCCGTACTCTTCGCTTAAATGAACAGGCTGAGGTGCCCACGGCGAGAACACCTGATCGCTCTTCCCCATGGCGTGGGGCCGACGTCCACCGTCCTCCGTCATGACAGGCCACACACCACAGCCACCCATCCCCATCAGAATCAGGCCCATCAGACCTGCCATTGTCACAATTGATTGGCGTTGCATACTCTGCTCCTTTTTGATCAAATTTCCTTATGGGGCCAGATGACCGAACATCCCTTCCATCCCACCTTTACGAAATGGCATTCTTCCGGCGACCTCCGGGGATCTGAAAGTGTAGGCCTCGCCCGGCCTGGCGACATTGGGCTCAGGAAACGCCCCTTCCACATATCCCATCAGCATCAACTCAAAATCATTCGGCTCTAGGTAGTGATCCGTGGGTAGAGTCTGCTTGACCATGTCCAGAGGTTTCACCAAATGGGGGGTCACGATCACAATCAATTCCGTTTCGTTTTTCTGGAATGATGTGCTCCGGAATAAGGCTCCTAAGACCGGTATGTCCCCTAAGAACGGATATTTCGAAATTGATTCCTTGATATTCTCTTGAAGAAGCCCTGCAATCGCAAAACTCTGTCCATCGCCCAATTCCACGACGGTCTTGACTCGTCGAGTCGTCAGAGCGGGAATCTGAAATCCTTGCACACTTATCCCGTTGGCAAAATCTAATTCGGACACTTCCGG
>DOFS01000449.1 GCA_003523945.1 Nitrospiraceae bacterium
CGGATGAAACCGGAAGATATCGCCAAGATTCGCGCGGCTTTTCATTTAGATGACCCACTCTATGTGCAATATGCGTATTGGATAAGGGACCTGGCTACGGGAGAATTAAAGTCGTTCAAAGATAGCCAGCCGGTCCTCCCTAAGATTTGGGACCGATTTCTGAATTCCCTGCCCTTGTTTGTTCTGGCCACGATTCTGGTGTGGACCTGGGCCTTTCCCGCGGGAATTTACGGGGCGGTATTTCGAGGGGGGCTGTATGACCGGTTGACGGTGTTTTTGTCCTATGCGCTCATTTCCGTGCCGGGGTTTTTCCTGTCGTTTCTGGCCATTTTGTGGGTGGTGGGATGGTTTGGAGTGCCGGTGATCAGCATCAAGACATTCGGGATGGAACATGCGCAGCCGGCCTATCAGATGATGGACCGGGTCTGGCATCTGGTCATTCCCTCCATCATGACGGCGATCGGCGGGATCGCGGTGTTGTCCCGGTATGTCCGGTCCCAGATGCTGGAAGTGTTGGGACAGGATTATGTCCGGACCGCCCGGGCGAAAGGTCTTGAGGAAGACACGGTGATCTATGGCCATGCGTTGGGGAATGCTCTGCTCCCATTTGTGACCATGTTCGGTCTTCTACTTCCCGGATTGATCGGGGGGTCTGTGATCTTTGAACAGATTTTTGCCTGGCCGGGATTGGGACGGTTGGCCTATGAAGCCATTCTTTCCAGGGACTTTCCGATCATTATGACGTTAAATTTCATCGCTGCAGTCCTGACCTTACTGGGCACCTTGATCTCGGATATTCTGTATGCCGTGGTGGATCCAAGAATCCGGTTGAATTAAGTATGCGAATCAGAGGTACGAACTGTTGATGAATCCCTCGAAGGTCGACATTCCAGTAAAGGCAGAGTTGCCCTCTCTCGATGCGGAAGGTCTGGCTCCCCAGGAAACACCGTGGGAAGAATTCCTTCGTGTGTTTACCAAAGACTACCAGGCCCTATTCGGGTTTTGGGTGCTCGTGCTGCTCTTGCTAACGGCCTTGACCGGGAAAGTGTTGACAGAATGGTGGGTGGTGTTTGATCCGGAAGCGGTACGGCTGACAGATAAATTCCTTCCTCCGCTGTCTGTGCCTTCTCCCGACAGCCTTCCGGCAGATCGGCCGTTTGGTGGTATTTATCTCATGGGCACGGACGAATTGGGGCGTGATGTGTTTGCCCGAATGTTCCAGGGCTCGTTTGTGTCCCTATCCATCGGATTTGTGGCAGTCGGAATTTCCTTGGGTATCGGTATCTTGTTAGGCGGGTTATCCGGTTTTTACGGGCACGTCAAATTGTGGTTTATCACGGTTGATACGCTGATCATGCGATTCACCGATGCGATGATGTGTTTCCCCACTTTTTTTCTCATACTCACCGCGGTGGCTTTGCTCCCGCCCAGCATTTATACCATCATGATCATCATTGGATTGTTTAGTTGGATGGGGACGGCCAGATTTGTCCGAGCCGAGTTTTTGTCCATTCGTGAGCAGGACTATGTGACGGCAGCCAAAGCCCTTGGGATACCCGAGGGCCGGATTATTTTCCGACATATGGTGCCGAATGCCCTGGCGCCGGTTTTTGTGTCCGCCACGATTGGCGTTGCCTCGGCCATTCTGACGGAGTCGGGTTTAAGCTTTTTGGGGTTTGGGGTGCCTCCGCCCTACGCCACATGGGGCAATATCCTGTCGGATGGCAAGGGGTTTGTGTTTGACGCCCCATGGTTATTCTTTATTCCGGGTCTGGCCATTTTCATGGTTGTGCTGGCCTTTAATCTTGTGGGAGAAGGTCTGCGTGAGGCCTTAAACCCAAAATTGCGAAGCCGGTAGATGGAATCAAGAGTGCACCCATTATTACGCGTGTCCAACCTTCGGACCTCCTTCTTCACCGACAAAGGGGAGATCAAAGCCGTGGATGATGTGAGCTTTTCCATTCGAGGCGGGCAGACGCTGGCCTTGGTGGGAGAGTCCGGCTGCGGAAAGTCCGTGGCGGCCCTCTCGATTATGCGCCTGATTTCTTCTCCGGGGCGTGTAGTTGGCGGAAAAATTCACTTCAAAGGTCAAAATCTGTTGGATGTTTCGGAAAAGGATATGCGTCAAATTCGGGGAAAGTCCATCGGGATGGTCTTTCAGGAACCCATGACGTCGCTGAATCCGGTGATGTCGGTCGGCGATCAAATCGGCGAGGTATTAAAAATCCATACGACCTTATCGGATCGCGATATTCGAAAAGAAGTGATCAGCTTATTGGGTAAAGTCCGTATTTCGGCTCCCGATCGCCGGATCGATCAATACCCCCATGAAATGTCCGGCGGCATGAAGCAACGCGTGATGATCGCCATGGCCCTGGCCTGTCAACCTGATCTGTTGATCGCCGACGAACCGACCACCGCTCTGGATGTGACCATACAAGCGCAAATTCTGGATCTGCTTGCAGCCTTGCAGAAGGACATGGGGATGGCCATTCTCCTGATTACACATAATCTGGGCGTAGTGGCACAATTCGCCCAGGATGTCATCGTCATGTATGCCAGTAAGATTGCCGAACGGGCCACTGTGAAAGAATTATTCCGCAATCCCAGTCATCCCTATACGAGTGCCCTATTAAAATCGCTGCCGCGACCGGGGGAACGTCAGACAAGGCTGGAAGCGATTCCAGGGACCGTGCCGTCTCCCTTACAGTACCCGCCAGGGTGCCATTTTTCCTCACGCTGTCCGGAAGTGATGGACCATTGTCCTCTTCAGCCTCCCCCCACGGTGCAAGTGGGGGAGTCGCATGAAACCGTGTGCTGGTTGTATGACAAGAAAGAGTCTTGAGAGGGAAGATCTTCATGGCCAATTCTGTTGAAAAAGAATCCTTCCTATTACTTTAAACATTCGTCGTTACTGATGGCTGAATCCACGACATCATTACTCCAAGTCACCGGGTTGAAAAAATATTTCCCCGTTCGAAGCGGGCTCTTCTCCCGTGTGTCGGCATGGGTCAAGGCGGTCGACGATGTCACGCTTCACTTGAATCAAGGGGAAACGTTGGGTTTGGTCGGCGAGTCGGGTTGTGGAAAAACTACCGTGGGACGAAGCATTCTCCGGCTCATGGAGCCAACCGCAGGGGAAGTCATGTTTGAAGGGAAAAATGTCCTCTCCCTCACCTCTCGGGAGTTACGCCAGACGCGGCGCCGGATGCAAATAATTTTTCAGGACCCGTACAGTTCTCTCAATCCACGTATGACCATCGGGGCCATTGTGGCTGAGCCCCTCAAGATTCATCAGATCGCCAAAGGCCAGGACCTGCAAGATAGGGTGAATCAGTTGTTTATTCGTGTGGGTTTGCGGCCTGAGCATCAATCACGGTATCCGCATGAATTCTCAGGCGGTCAACGCCAGCGCGTCGGCATTGCGCGTGCCCTAGCGCTCAACCCGAAATTCATCGTCTGTGATGAAGCGGTATCGGCGCTGGATGTGTCCATTCAAGCGCAAATCCTGAACTTGCTTCGCGATCTCCAGCAGGAATTTCACCTCTCCTATCTGTTCATCACGCATGATCTCAATGTGGTGCAATATCTCGCAGACCGGATCGCGGTCATGTATGTGGGCAAGTTCGCGGAAGTCGCTCCTGCTGAGGATCTCTTTGCCACTCCCAAGCATCCCTACACACAAGCCCTGCTCTCCGCCAATCCGGTGCCGGACCCTACGGCGCCACCCAAGCGCATCATCCTTCCCGGCGATGTCCCGTCGCCCTTAAATCCTCCCGCCGGCTGCCGGTTCCATCCCCGCTGTCCAGAAGTGATGGATGTCTGCAAAACAGTAGAACCAAAGTTGACTCAAATCGGTCCTCCCGAAAAAGGCCACCAGGTGTGGTGCCATTTGTATCCATAAACAAACTCCTGCTTAACAGTCTCCGGGCTACCCAACCTCCCGATGTGTAAAAATTCAATTTCTCTTTGCAGGTATTGAACGAACCCGTCCTGATTCTGTGCGCCCTAACTCATCGGGTTATCGCTGATTCGTCCAATTCCTAAATGGAGAAATATAAAATTTTTTGAAATTATCTGCTTTACTCTTTTGCGTTGAGAGATGTGCGAGTATAGTCATTAGTGCGTCGCTTCTTTTTATTAGGATTTATTCCGATATAATGACTATGAGGTTGGATACAGAATGAGTGATTCCTACACCATTGGCACGCTTCTTCTGGACCGTCTGTACAAGCTGGGGCTGCACCATATTTTTGGCATTCCCGGCGATTATGTGCTGACGCTCTTTAAGCTCATCGAAGAATCGCCTATCCGGCACATCGGAACGACTCGGGAAGATTGTGCGGGCTTTGCGGCGGATGCCTATGCGCGCATACATGGGATTGGCGGCGCATGTGTGACCTATTGCGTGGGTGGCCTGAATATGGTCAATGCCGTTGCTTGTGCCTATGCCGAGCGGTCGCCGGTGGTGTTGATCTCCGGCTCACCCGGTCTGAATGAACGAGTCAAGAACCCCTTCCTTCATCACATGGTCCGTGATTTCTTGACCCAACGGGATGTCTTTGAAAAGATTACCGTGGCTTCCGTCGTATTGGATGACCCCCATACTGCCGAACGGGAGATTGACCGGGCCTTGAAGGCGTTAATGCAATTCAAGCGGCCGATCTATTTGGAAATTCCACGAGACCTCGTGATGACTCCCGTGCAGGTGGCCTCAATTAAACCACCGAAAGTCACGGCCTCCCAGAGTGATCCGGCGGCACTGAAAGAAGCCGTCGCAGAAGTTCGCGGCATTCTGTCAGGGTCCGAACGACCGGTTATTCTGGCCGGGGCCGAAATCCATCGATTCGGTCTTCAGGACCAATTGACGGAACTGGTCGAGCATATGAATGTCCCCGTCGCCACCACCTTGCTGGGGAAGTCCGTCCTTCGCGAAGACCATCCGTTGAATATCGGAGTGTATGGCGGACTGGTGGGGCGGGAGGAAATTCTGGAGTTCGTGGAAAATGCCGACTGCCTGTTGACCCTGGGAACATTGCTCACTGATGTTGAGGACGTCAAAGCGCATACCACGCTCCTGGCGGCAGGCCGGACGGTTCATGCAACAGCGGACTCTATCGCTATCAAGCACCATACCTATGATGGCGTTCGATTTGAAGATTTTATCCGAGCCCTGGTGGCTTCCCCCCTGCCGTCATTTCCCTCTCGAGGGCTCCCGCCACGCGACAGCGTCCGGTTTAATCCACCTGGTCCGGAAGAGGTGGTGACCCTTCGCAATGTGTTCGGGTATTTGGATGGTTTGCTCAACGAGAAAACGGTGGTGATTGCCGATGTCGGGGAGTCGCTGTTTGCCGCTGCGGATCTGCGTGTACGAAAAAGTGCGGAGTTCCTTTCTCCTGCCTATTACACCTCCATGGGATTTAGTGTCCCGGCCGCTCTCGGTGCGGGATTTGCTGATCCCGGACTGAGGCCCCTTGTGTTAGTAGGAGACGGCGCATTCCAAATGACCGGCACCGAATTGTCCACCTGCATTCGCTATGGGCAGGCTCCCATTGTGGTAGTGCTGAATAACCGCGGCTATGGGACGGAACGGGAAATTCTCGAAGGGCCGTTCAATGACATCCACGAATGGCAGTACGAGAAGATCTGTGATGTGTTGGGCGGAGGCGTGGGTCATCGAGTGGGCACGTTCGGGGAATTGGTCCAAGCGCTGAGTCTTGCCGTTGATGATCATAAGCAGGTCCATGTGCTGAATGTCCTGCTTGATCCTCGGGACCGATCCACCGCCATGAAGCGAGTCGCCCAACGACTGGCCAAACGGATGGCGGGACAAAAATCCTAATATCCATTTTTAAATGGTTCTTTGAAAAGAGCTGGTTTTTCTTCTACTACTTTTCCCTCCACTCTTACTTTCTGGGAATGTTGTGAATATCCGACAGATACCGGGTTTCAATCCGGCAGTCGAGGTTATTGCTTGTCGCGTCCCGAAAAGCGCAACCTTTGTTGTGGAGCAAAAGACAGGACTTCAAAACCATTAACGCCATGTCCGGCCTCATCAGATAAGACGAACGCAGGCCTCGGGAGGGCGGGCCAACTCGCTGAGCTCAAACAGGGGCCTGCCAGTTAATTGGAGTGTTCGCCTTTGGGCCCGGTCGGAACGCGCTCGTCAGCGTTTGCCGGTTGGCCAGCAATGAACAATGATGTCTCACCCACTCAACAAAGTTTCAGAAATTATTTGAAAGGACTATCGACCCTCTCTCATTCAAAAGTCCTTTTAACTCCGCAATTTTCACTCTTCACGATATTCTTCAAAACCCCTTGTCCTGATTGGTTGCGGGCTTGATTCATGCGCCCGTATAATAGCCTGGTTTGAGAAAATTTTTTCCTTTCAGCCAGGATAGGACCCTTCTTATGAGTGCCGAGACCGTCGAAAAAGATTCCAAAAACTACCCGATTCTCCGGAATTTGCAATATTCCCCGCTGAAGCAGGGGGAAGAGCAATACATTGTGTTGTGGGACCCTTCCGGCCTGTCTTCTGAAAAGCTGGTGTTGCCCCTGAATTTTTTCTATCTGTTTCAGTTTTTTGATGGAGAACATTCCCTGGAACAGGTTGGTGCCGAGTATCTCAAGAAGTATGGCGAATTTATGATGCCGGATCGCCTCACAAAATTGGTGAGTGACCTGGACGAGAAATTATTTTTGGAAGGTGATCGACTGAAGCAGGTGCAAGCGCGAGCCTTCGAGGCCTACCGAAAACTTGATGCGAGGCCGATGGCGTTCGCCGGGCAGCAATATGAAGCCGATCCGGCCAAACTGCGAGTGCAGATCGACGGGTTTTATGCTTCAAAGGAAGGGCCGGAAAAGGGGAAAGCGGAATGTGCCGGTCAGACGATTAAGGGCTTAGTGGCCCCGAATTTTGAATGGAAAGATGCCGGGCCCATCTACGCGTGGGGCTATCAGGAATTACGGGAAGGCCAGGTCCCGGATGTGTTGGTGTTGATCGGCACCTGCCATGCCGGCCTTGAAGGGGGAATTGCCTTTACGGATAAAGATTTTGAAACCCCGTTTGGGATCGTCCCGGTGAATCGAGCGATTATCGACTTGATCCGCAAAGAAAGCGGTGAGACCTTTTTTGCGGAAGATATTGCCCATCTTCGGGAGCATAGCCTGGAGTTGCAACTGCCGTTTCTCAAGCATGCGCTGGGCGAGGGTCGGGAGATTTCCATTGTGCCTATTCTCGTGGACTTTCCTCCGGACACTCTCACGGGTGGGGAGTATCAACAGCTCTTTCACCGCATTGATCAGTTTCTGACGATCACCAAACGCGCGATTCAGGCCAGCGGACAACAGGTGTGTGTCATTGGCAGCGCCAATTTAGCGCATATCGGCATTAGCTATGGAGATAAAACGCCTCCCACTGATTTTTCATTTCATCGCTGTATGCAGATTGATCTGGAGATGTTAAAGAAGGTGGAAGAAGCTGATCCGGAAGGGTTCGCAGAATTTATCCTGAAAGAAGGGAATCAACGCCGCATTTTAGGGTTTTCCGTGATTTTTTCCCTGATGAAACTGCTCAAGCGTGACGGAGAGGATTTCAAAGGGCAGGTGCTACGCTATGATCGGGGTATTACGGATCAGTTTAATTCGACGGTGACCTACGCCAGTATCGTGTTTGTTTAGCCGTCTGTTGGAAAAACCCACCAGCTTCGTTCTCGCCTCACTCAAAGGCCCAACGTACTGCATCGTACGTTTCGTCTCTTTGTTCGCTGCCTTGCTGAATGGCCTTTTTGAACAGCCGGAGCCACTGTCTGCAGTGGAAGTGCCTTCCTTCGCTTATTTATCCCATTTTGAATAATAGGTTTTTCACCAGATGGGCGTCAGGAATGGATTTCTGACATTTGGCTTACCGCTACTCTTCGGAGCGCACAGTCATCTTCACGGGTTCTAGCGGATTGTCACGGCTATCGCAGGGAAGGGCCGCGATCTGATCTACAACATCCATGCCTTTCACCACCCTGCCAAACACCGTATACATGCGATCAAGACTGCTGGTATCTTCCACGATGATATAGAACTGCGATCCGCTATCGGAAATATCCCTGGTGGCATCTGCATTTCGCGGGACTTTAGCCATAGCGACGGTCCCGCGACGATGTGGCCGATCACTCGGTTCCGGCGGGAGACTAAACCCAGGCCCCCCGGTCCCGTGGAGTTCCCGATCAGGATGTTTGCTTAAAGGATCGCCACCTTGGATCAGAAATTTCGGGACGACACGGTGGAATGTTGTGTCATCATAAAATTTCAACCTGACGAGATTGAGAAAGCTTTCCACGTGTCGAGGCGCGTCGTCCGTAAAAAAGCGGATTTCAATATCCCCGAATTTGGTGGAGATAATGGCCTTGGGATTTTTCTTTTTGAATTGTAAGGGAGATGGTGTCGTCACAACCTGGGCACTCTACCAAGGGCTTGTAAAGTTCATCAAGCCTCACGGGCATTTCAGCGTGGAGGAGATGCAGAAATACCTGTTGACAATGGAGATGCCAATCCTTCCTTCATGATCGGGCTATCGAAACATCACACCATACGGAATGTCGTTTCGAGCAGATGACAACTTTTTTCAAGGTGATCTTCTCCCAGAAAATTGTGCTGTAGGCTCTGGCACTGCCTTTTTACATCAGAAGAGCCGAGCAAGGCTTGTAGACCTCTGGCAATGGTGGATGCCTGAAATCTTCGTTTCGGAATCATCATGCCCACCCCTAATTTTTTCATCCGAGCCCCATTATCAAATTGATCAAACGCCAAGGGTTGAATGACTTGCGGAGTGCCTGCTCGAAAGGCCTGGGAACAGGTGCCGATGCCTCCATGGTGGATGAGGGCAGACGCATGCGGGAGGAGCTGACTGAGCGGCACATAGGAAAAGTGCGTTACCCCCTTGGGGAGGGACGGAGGAAGTTGTTCCGGGTACCGCGTCAGAAAAATCCCCGGACGCCCCAGATCCTGGCAGACTTCGGTCGCTTCCCTGAAAAACGATTGCCCATGTTTATTGGCTGAGCCTGGTGTAAACACGAATGGTTCCGGGTGGGCATCCAAAAAGCGCTGGACGGTCGCAGGGAGGACCTTGTCCGGGGCTTCATCATACAGGGGAAAGCCGGTGATGTGTGTTTCCGATGGCCAGTCGGGCTGTGGCGTGGCAAACCACTCAGGGAATAGCCCTAAGACCAGATCGGGTGAATGCAGCCAGTTGTGGAAGATCCGTGAGACTGGTGGTAGGCCGAGCTGACGGCGAAAATGATTGAGTTGGGGTTTCACTATAGGATCAATGAATGTGTGATCCAGGAATTTCCACATGCTGTCTTTGAATGAAACGGGCAACCAATCCGGAAGAATCAGGCCGGGAATTTTTGGCGCTTGGTGGGCCGAGTGGAAGACACCTGGGGAAAAATGGACGGTGGCGTGAGGGATGTGGTGGGTTTCTTGAAGAAGGCGAGCGGCAAACCCCAGAGTGGAACTGATCAGCAGGGTGTTTTCCGGGATGACCTTTGACTTGAGGAGCGTATAGGTTTCTCCCAAGGCGCTCGAGACGATCCGTTTCATGAGGAGCCGCCAGCCTTTGTGGGGATGCCACAAAGCAGGATTGTTGGCTATCGCGTCATAGTCATCAGCCGTTCCCAACGCGATAAACGCGACTCCCGCTCTGTGAACCAGTTCTTTGAAATGGGCACTGGTGAAGATTGTGACCCTATGCCCGTGTTGCTGGAGCTGTCTGGCCATCCCCACCAGGGGCAGCACATCTCCGTAACTCCCGACGGCCAGGATGAGAATAGTCATTGATGTTTGCCTGGGGTTACCTTTGGTATTCCTCATCAGCGAAGCAGAGATTATTCGTTTGCCACCGTTTCAGCCGGCAAAAGCCCCAAGGCATATAGAGTCCAAAGGTAATGATCGTGAGCACCATGATGAGAAGCCAGGTTCCGAAAAATCCGATTCCTGTGCCAAGAAAAGCGAGTTGGCGATTGCCGATGAAGGTGTGCTCGGAAATCCATCGCTGTTGAGCGGAGTAGGCCCATGGAAAAAATAAACCAAATGTGATCACGGTCAACACCCACGTCCAGATAAATAACCATAAACAACTGAATCCTGTTCCACGAAAATCAAAACGATGGTGATTCATGCGCTCCTCATGCAAAATGTAAAATAGGGAATTCCCCTCATCGTATCATGTGAAAACTGGTGGGTGAATGTCCAAATTGCCGGCCATGGGAGCGAGTGAGGAGGGAGTAGTCTTTCTTTTCAAGGACATCTCCAGAAGATACGTGTCATGATCGGGGAGAGAATTTCTCAAAATCAAAAGATTGACCTTCCTCACAGAGTCATACTAGCGTAATACCTATCACGTACATTCGGGACAGCCTGGAATCTGCACGCTGTCATTTTTGGGGTGCATTCAGGAGAAAGGAGAACATCATGAAAAAAGTTGCGGTTATCCTCTCAGGTTGCGGGTTTTTAGACGGAGCTGAAATTACCGAAGCCATTAGCACACTCATTGCCATCGGTCAAAATGGAGCTGACTACAAGGTATTTGCACTTAATAAGGAGGTCGAGGAAACCAATCATCTCACTCAAAAACCCACGGGCCAGAAACGCAATGTGTTGCAGGAGGCCGCCCGCATCGCCCGCGGGGATATTCAACCGCTGGAACAACTCAAGGCTCAGGATTTTGATGCGCTGGCGTTTCCTGGAGGTTTTGGAGCCGCCTTGCATCTGTGTGATTTTGCAGAAAAGGGGAGTGGTGGCCACATTGATCCACAGGTAGCCAGGGTCGTGAAGGAATTTGTTGACAGTCATAAGCCCATCGCCGCGATTTGTATCGCGCCGGCAATCATGGCATTGGCTTTGGGGAAAAAAGGCGTGAATGTGACAATTGGTGAGGACGCTGGAACGGCGTCGGAACTGGAAAAAACTGGTGCCAAACACCAGAATTGCGCGGTAGAACATTATGTTGTAGATCATAGTAATAAAGTGATTACCACACCGGCGTATATGTATGGATCAGCTAGGCCTCACCAGATTTTTGCCGGCGTCAGTGGGGCCATTGCGGAATTGATTAAGATGGCTTGAAGGCACGGGTCGAGTCCAAATAAACATTAAGACTCCACTTCCAAGGCAGAGAAGAAAGATTGTGAGGAGAAACGAAAAGGGGAGGGACAGGAGAGAACACGCCAACAGTCCAATCATGAAAACCGTTGCCGTGACTTTCGCGTTCTGACTGATACTCCCTTCACGTTCCCAATTCTGAATCATTGAGCCTAACAGGGGTTGATTGACCAGACGTGAATGAAGGCGAGGAGAACTTTTGGAGAAGCACGAGGCTGCAAGCAGGATAAATGGAGTGGTGGGTAGAAGTGGAAAAAATATGCCTAAGATACCGAGAGCAAGGCTGATCCACCCTCCGACCAGCA
>DOFS01000183.1 GCA_003523945.1 Nitrospiraceae bacterium
AGGTGAGCTATGAGGCAGAGTGCGTATCGTAGGGGGGTGCATGTGGTGTGTCTGGTATCCGGTTTGCTCAGCCTGGGTTTCATCGGGTTGGCTGTTGCTGATTCCAACGTGGGTGTGATGTCCCAAGAGGCTCAACGAGCAGAAAAACGGGCCTTAATTGTCATCGATGATTACATTATAGGCCCGGAAGATGTGTTGGAAATCAGTGTCTGGCGCAATCCGGATTTGTCGAGAGAGGTGAGGGTCCGTCCCGATGGAAAAGTGTCTCTGCCACTTATTGGGGATGTAAAGGCGGTGGGGCGCACGACTTCTGAGCTTCGGGATGACATTACGCAGAAACTCAAATCCTATAAGGAAAATCCGACGGTCGCCATCGTAGTCAAGGAAGTCAATAGTTATTACTTTTATGTGCAAGGCGCGGTCGGAAAAATCGGGAAATTACCATTGTTGAGCCGGACAACACTTATTCAGGCTATTACTTTAGCGGGGGGAATGGCACCGGATGCCGTACGGAGTCGCATTACCATTTTTCGATTGGGAATGGATAGCGAGGCTCCGCAAAAATTGGTGGTCAGTTACGATGATATTATTTTGCGGGGAGCTGACAATGTTGAGTTGAAACCCGGAGATACGATTGTCGTTCCTTCTGAGACCATGGTCCTGATTCCGTAAACACTTATTTTTGACGTTTGATTGAGGTCATATGAGGAATATTCTTCCATCCACAGGTCGCAAGTTGTTGATCCTCCTGATGGGGTTTCTGCTCTGTACCGGATGTTTTAAGCCAGATGTGATTGTTCCACCAGGCCCTCCTGCGGAGGGGTTTGTGTTAGGTCCTGAAGATGTCATAGAGGTGATTGTATGGAAAAATCCGGATTTATCCAGGCAGGTGGTGATCCGGCCGGACGGAAAAATTTCGTTGGCCCTCATCGGCGATGTGGTGGCCAGCGGGTTGACGGCTGATCAGGTTGCCAAAAAAATCGCAGAAAAGTTTAAGGCCGTCAAAGAAAACCCGTCTGTGTCGGTTAATGTAATTGAGGTCAATAGTTACTATGTATTTATTGTGGGAGAGGTGGCGCGTCCGGGTAAATTGCCATTGAAATCCTATACCACCATTCTTCAAGCGATGTCATTAGCCGGAGGGTTTACCCAATTTGCTTCCCGAGACAACATCATCGTCGTTCGCACGGAAACAGATGAGCATGGCAATGTCAAAGAAATACGTATACCTCTTCGATATTCTGACCTTATTTCGGAAGACGGGGGAATCTATAACCTCACACTGAAGTCCGGTGATACCGTCATCGTCCCGTAAATCGCTAAGCCGCTACAAAACCGGATTGGCCAGGTAGAACCTGGGATCTTGCAATAGAAGGAATATCATGGGCTCCATGTCTGGTACTACTGCATCGCACACCAACACAGATCCGGCACTTGTCATAAAAAAATATCTCAACGACTTTTGGGATATGGCGATTCGGCGAAAGTGGCTGATTTTGGGTTTTGTTTTTCTAGGGATTGCCATCGGGGGGACCCTGGCTTGGCTGAAAGTCGATTTGTATCGATCGGAAACGGTGATTCTCATCGAACAACAAAAAATTCCTGAAAAATATGTCACGTCGGTGGTCGGAGGCAGTACTGCCGACCGGGTGTCCACCATGACGCAGCAGGTGTTAAGCCGGACCAGTCTTCTCAAGATCATCGAAGAATTTCATTTATATCCTGAAGACATCCAAAACCAGGGCTATGAAAGTGTGATTGAGGATTTGCGTGAAAACATTAAGATTGAAACAAAGGGGAGTGGTGGGCAGATCGAGGCCTTTAGCATCTCGTTTGCGCATCGTGAGCCGATGATGGCGAAGAAGGTGACGGCCAAGTTGGCGTCCCAGTATATGGATGAAAATATCAAAATTCGCGAACAATTTATTGAAGGGGCTATGGAGTTTTTGGATCAGGAGCTCGTCTCGGCAAAAGAGGCCTTAGATCAAAAAGAAAAGGCTTTGTCCGAATATAGGATGAAGTATGTGGGAGAGTTGCCGGGGCAATTAGAAGCGAATTTCAGGACGCTCGATCGATTGCAACTGGAAAAAACCCGGATTCAGGAATCCATGAATTCCATCAATACCCGCCTGGATCTCTTAGAAAAAACCATACAGGATTATGAAGCGAACCCCGGACTGGCCGGTAAAACCCAAGGGCTCATCCTTTCGGGAAAAACCGATCCCTTAAGTTTGCGATTGCAGGAACTGAAGCGTGAATTGGGGAAATTGTCCAGTGAATATAGGGATTCCTACCCCGATATCATTACATTGAAAATTCAAATAAAGAATTTGGAGCAGGAAATGGCCGATCGCCCCAGGGTGCGCGGACAGGCGCCTTCTGATCCCTATCTGGCAGAGCTGATGAACACCAGAAAGGACTTGAATTCTCAACTGCCTGCGTTGAAATCACAGTTAGCCGATGTTTCAAAAAATATGAAAGACTTGGAGCGGCGTCTTGAAGACACGCCCCATCATGAACAGGAGTTACTTGCACTGGAACGCGACTATGACAATATCCAACGGCATTACCAGCGCCTGCATGAAAATCGAATTAATGCCAGGATTTCCGAAAATCTCGACAAACGACAAAAGGGAGAACGGTTTCGAATTTTAGATCCGGCTAATCTGCCAACCAAGCCGGAAGGAAAGCCACGGGAATTAATTGCGGTTGCTGGGGTCATCGTAGGGACCGGACTGGGCTTTGGAGTCGCTTTCCTTCTGGATATGTTATTGCCCACGTTCCGGCGGTCCGAGGACGCCGAGGTGTCATTAGGGCTTGCCACGTTGGCCACCATACCCAGTTTTAAAATGGCGTATGAAAAATCCAAGAAGGTGGTGCCAAGCGAGTTGGAATCACAGGTCCCTGAGAATGGGAGAAATCTCGCATTATCTGAATCTGTCGATGCGCTGCTGAG
>DOFS01000184.1:0-569 GCA_003523945.1 Nitrospiraceae bacterium
ATGATCGTGGGAATGTTGCCGATGGCATTGGGCATCATGGCAGGAGGGGAGCAGGTGGCGCCTCTGGGACAGGCGGTGATTGGCGGGTTATTGTTCGCTACCCTGTCCAGTTTACTGATCTTGCCCGCAATCTACGCGAGTCTGGAGGAGGGAGGTGCCATCCGGTCTCCCTCATTAGATCCCGACGATCCAATGAGTGTCCACTATGAACCATCGCCCGTCACGGTTCCCAATTAGCCGGGAGTTGCTATGTCAGGCAAGATGATAGGAGTCGGGCTGGTGTTGCTGGGACTTATTGCGGCGGCTGTAATGGTCCTGAGCAACGAAGAACATGTTCCTCAGGGGTTTACGGTCTCTTCACATCCAGCCTCCTACTCGGAAATATCAGGAAATTCTGCGGGCAGTACTCAACATCTCTCGGTTGAAGTGGTGCCGGTTTCCAGCCAACATCTGAAAGAGACGATTCCCTTGCCGGGAGAATTGCTTCCATTTTTGAGCGTCGATCTTTCCCCAAAGATCTCGGGAATTGTTGAATCCGTCAACGTGGACCGTGGGGCAAGAGTGAAAAA
>DOFS01000184.1:755-974 GCA_003523945.1 Nitrospiraceae bacterium
GGCTGCAAGCATCACGTATACCCGTCTTCAAGCCGCAGCCTCTACGCCGGGTATCGTGGCTGGAAACGATTTGGAATTGGCCCAACATCATCAGGAAGCCCTGACAGCCCGCCTCCAATCGTTGCAAGAAATGGAAAAGTATTTGCGGGTGGCGGCGCCCTTCGACGGAGTGATCACACAACGGAATGTTCATCCGGGAGCGGTCGTGGGGCCGGACGG
>DOFS01000184.1:1161-4999 GCA_003523945.1 Nitrospiraceae bacterium
GAAGCGTATGCCGGGTCAATTATTAAAGGGGCGACTGTGCCATTTTCCGTGCCGGCCTATCCGGAGGAAACATTTCAAGGTGTGGTGTCTCGTATTGCTCAATCGGTAGATCCGAAAACTCGATCCATGCCTGTGGAAATGGACGTCAAAAATTGGACGATGCGATTGGCCGCGGGTATGTTCCCGGAGGTTCGGTGGCCGATTCGCCGACCCACTTCCACCTTGTTTGTTCCGGCCACGGCGGTTGTCACGACGACAGAAAGCGTTTTTGTCCTCCTGGTCAAAGAAAACCTGGTGGAATGGATCCCTGTCCGAAAGGGGGCAAGGACTGGGGCGATGGTCGAAGTGTTTGGCGCCCTTCAATCGGGTGATCTGGTCGTCTTTAGGGGAACCGACGAAATCCGGCCAGGCACACAAATTATTCCGGTACCTAAGGAAATATCCGCCAACACGCGTACCTAACTGTTTTTCCTTCGAAAGCGTTTCTCGGGTGGCTATGAAAATTTTTTTCTTGTATTACTCCTAATTTTTATGAATGGGTGTCATTCAAAAAATTTTCATGAAAACATCAGTCCGGCGATTTACGAGACGGTGCTTCTGAGGATGTATCTTGTGCGGCATGCCGAATCAATGAAAAATGTGGTGCACCTGCCGTGGACACCGGAAGAAGAGCTTGACACCCTCACCGCCGCAGGGAGAAGACAGGCCAGGCCATAGGGAATTTTCTAAAGAATAAGGGCATTGTTGCCATTCTGAGTTCTCCTTCAGGCCGAACCCGTGAGACGGCCAAAGTATCGGCTAGGTGATTGGATTGAAGAAAGGATATGAGGTTGACAGTGCTTTTGCCTCCTTGCGTGGAGGAACCACGCAGGATGGCAATCAGATTTCATGGGCTTGGCGTGAGTAACAGTGGGCAGTGGGACAGGATCACGCCCTGAAGGAGGAGAGTCTCTGTCAAATGGGGCATTTCGTGCTAAAGATTGCTTGAATAAACTGGCTGAACATATTCCAGGAAAGGCGGTCGAAATCGTTTCGCATGGCGAGATTTTTGCCGCATTGCTTGGTCATGCAGAGAATACTCCGATGCCCAAACGGACTCTCACACACCATGTCCCAACGGGATCGGTTAGCGAACTCATCATGACAAATACAGGTTGGCACCTCTTCGAAGAGGGAAACCTACCACTTGAATAAATCTCCTTCATTTTTCTCGACGTAGGAGTGGTCTTGAGTGGGTGTTCTCCAACTTGAAAGGATTTGGGTTGTCCCCGCCAGATACGGTAATTTTTAAATCTCTGTTCGCCGAAAGTCATTCGTTTCCGGTCCTGCGCGTTTTTTTCGGTTCCCCCATCCGCGTAGCCTCTTGTCAGGCTTCCGAAAAGTATTTTTCTCAAAACACAATTCCCGCGATGTGATTCTTGAAATTGAAGACAACGAACGTCTGTATTGCTAGATTTTGGTGTAATTTATAATTGACAAAAATTAAATTTTAAATTACATTCTTCCGATTTAATATCGGATGTGCCGATAATCGAAAAATGAAAGGATCCACATGGAATGGCTGGGACATCAGACCAGAAAAGATTAGGCAGAAGGAAAGCCGCAGGAATTGTCTTGTTGGTTTTTCTGACCGTAACTCCATGTTTGGGAGGGGAACCCCTCGCGTTATTGCCATCATCTACCAACGGAAATGGGTCCGATTATCCTGATTCGATTAATGGGATCCGGGAGCGGGCGGAGGCACAGACCGGGAAAAAGTGGATCGAAACTCCTGACGGTGTCCTCATTCAACGAAAGGAAATTGAGTGGGCCCGATACCTGAAATCCACCTTGAACTTGCCTGATTGGGTGGATCTGGGTATCGAAAACCGTACGCGCTTCGAAAGTGTTGATCATCCCTGGCGATCCACGGCAAAAATTGGGGGTGGGCGAACTGATTCTCAGGTGGCTCTCCGGTCCAGGGTGCGTTTCGGCTTAGGAGGAAATAATCCCGTCCGATTCCTCTTTGAAGGGCAGGATTCGCGTGGGTACGGGGATGAGACTGGAAATTTTGTGAATAACACAACGGTGAATGAATGGGACATTTTACAGTTATTTGGATCATTGAACGCGGATAATGTCTTAGGAAGTGGACTGCGAACGGACTTGCATTTCGGCCGCATGACCCTGGACTTCGGGAGCCGCCGGTACATCGCCCGCAATGATTTCCGAAATACCACGAATGCCTTTGATGGGGTTCATTGGCAGATCGGGAAAGAGAAGCTTTGGCGAATTCGAACCTTTCTCGTCGAACCGGTTATTCGGGATGAGGTCCAACTCGACGAACAGAACCACAAATTTTTATTTTGGGGCGCGTATCTGGAAAATCATCAGATTCCCTGGATGAAGATCAATGTTTTTTATTACGGGTTAAACGACCAAACACCACAAAATAAGAACCTTCACCGGACGTATGGGACGTACGGCCTTCGGCTTTTCAAGTCTCCCGCGATGAGGGAATTCGATTATGAATTCGAGGGAGCCGTTCAAGTGGGACGATTGGGGCGGGTCGATCATTTTGCATACAATCCCAACGCTCAAGCGGGTTATACGTTTGATTTGCCTTGGACTCCACGGTTTGTAGTTCAATACGCCTACGCCAGTGGCACCCGCACCCCGGGCGGCAGCCAGAACGAAACCTTTGATCCCCTGTTTGGTGCCCGTCGCTTTGATTTAATGCCCACAGGAATATTCGGCCCCTTTCTCCGGTCCAATATCAGTTCTCCAGGCTGGCGAGTGATCGTCCACCCCGCGAAGGGGTGGCGAGTCCAACTCAAACAACGGTTCTGGTACTTGGCTCAAGGCAGCGCCGTGAACGGGGGGATTCTTTTGCAAGATTCCACTGGAGGCTCCGGAAATTATTTAGGGCATGATCTGGAATTTCGTGTGCAATGGGTCATTAGCGAAAACCTGGACCTGGATGCCGGGTACGATCATTGGTTTAAGGGATCGTATTTCGACCGTCTTCCCGGTTCAGCCGACTTACCTCAAGGCGGAAACAAGGATACGGATTATTTTTATCTTTCCATGCGGATCAGATTGTGACAATGCTCTCAGTCCTTAATCACGGGCAGCGTGTTTTATATTGAGCCACCTGTCGACTTTCATTGTAGTGTGAGGTGCACGATGTTTCTCCGAATTCATGCTTTTGCCTTCATGTTCATTTTTTATGTATGTTTAACTACCGCCTCGGCCGAAGATGTGCGGGTAGCTGTTGCTTCAAATTTTTTGGCGACACTGAACGAAATTATCACGAATTTTCAGACAGACACTGGTCACGTTGTTGTGGTCAGTTCCGGATCGAGCGGAAAACTCTATGCACAAATCAAAAACGGTGCCCCGTTCGATGTCCTGTTTTCAGCAGATGTCGAGCGTGCACAATTGTTGGAAGAAGAAGGTCTGGCGGTTAAAGGAACCCGGTTTGTGTATGCTGTGGGGCGGCTGACTCTCTGGAGTTCCGATTCGAACGCGATTCAGGGGGATGCACAACGCGCCTTGTCAAATAGCCACTTCAATCATCTGGCCATTGCCAACCCAAAGACCGCGCCCTATGGCATGGCTGCCGAACAAACACTGAAGAAGCTGGGTCTCTGGGAATCGCTTAAGGATCGGATCGTTCAAGGGGAAAACATCGGACAAGCTTTTCAATTTGTCTTTTCGAAGAACGCCCAACTGGGTTTTGTTGCCCTCTCTCAAGTCTTGGATCCCAAAATTAACGGGAGCGGTAGCCGGTGGGATGTCCCAGCTTCTTTCCACGATTCACTCAAACAGGAAGCGGTCCTCTTAATGCCTGGGAAAA
>DOFS01000184.1:5211-6216 GCA_003523945.1 Nitrospiraceae bacterium
TTCCGACAACCCTGAGGGAGAGAGCCTTTACCCGCAGGGCTTACTGGCGTTCAATCATATCATGAGGATGCGGTGCCAATGCTTGATGTGGATCTAGGGCCCCTCTGGCTGACCTTGCGACTTGCGGGCGTGACGGTGGTCGTGCTTCTGATTCTTGGAACTCCGCTGGCCTGGTGGCTTGCGCATACGCAATCCCGCGCCAGGACGGCGGTCGAAGCCGTGGTGGCGATGCCTCTCGTCTTGCCTCCAACGGTTCTCGGTTTTTACTTGCTGGTCCTATTGGGTCCCCATGGGTGGATCGGGAGCGCCTCGCAGGCAGTAACTGGATCAGCGCTTTCCTTTACCTTCACCGGGCTTGTCATTGCCTCTGCTTTATACTCACTGCCGTTCGTTGTTCAACCCCTCCATGGAGCCTTTGAGGCAATCGGGAGAAAGCCGTTAGAGGCGGCCTGGGCACTCAGAGCTTCAAGGCTCGACACATTTCTCACCATTGCTTCACCCATGGCCTCTCGCGGCTACCTGACGGCCATTGTCCTTGGCTTCGCTCATACCCTCGGTGAATTTGGCGTGGTCCTGATGGTAGGCGGAAATATTCCCGGAAAAACGAAGGTGCTCTCAATCGCGATTTATGATCATGTGGAAGTGTTGGAATATACACAGGCTCATATGCTGTCAGCAGGACTACTCGTCTTTTCATTCCTGGTCCTTCTTATGGTCTATACAGTCAATCGGCGTTTGCCCATCCACGTCTCATGAGTGAATTAACCTCCTGCTTCGATGTGACCTTTCCCACATTCCACCTGCAGGTGAAAGCAAGTGTACCTGCCGATGGTATCACGGTCGTGTTCGGTCCTTCCGGGTGCGGCAAAACCACTCTTTTGCGTTGTTTCGCCGGATTGATACGATCTCCGACCGGCTTTCTCGCCCTGGGAGAGCATGTCTGGCAGGATGAATCCACGGGTTTCTTTCTCCCACTTTCGCAGCGTCCGGTTGGTTACGTATTTC
>DOFS01000181.1 GCA_003523945.1 Nitrospiraceae bacterium
GATTGGATAAAACAGGCATGGACTTGAGGGCGCTCATACGCATTGCGGGCTTGTTTGACCCGATGGGTATTCGGGTCCACGTAGAAATGTCCTTGTGAAGGACCGGACAGGCCGTAGGCAAAGTGCAATCCGGTATTAAACCATTGTGGAGAGTTCGGCGCGGCCATTTGCCAGGCCAACATGAAACTGAGTTCGTCTTTGAAGGCTGCGGCATCTTCCGGAGTGTCAAAGTAGTGATGGGTTGTGCCCCATTCCGTCCAACAGCCTGCCAGCCGATGAAACACTTGCCGGGCATCATGTTCCCCTCCAAGCTGTTGGTTGCCTTTGTCAGTAAGAATAGGATGTCCTTGATCGTCAAATTGAGGAACCCCGGCTTTGCGAAAATACTTTTGGGCTAAAATATCGACCGCCAGTTGTGACCAATGTTCCGGGGCCAGAATGTTGTCCTGATAGAACACGGCCGAACCATCGGGATTTCGGATTTCTGAGGATCGGGTTGAGAAGGGAATGGTCTGGTACGGGCTTTCACCGGTTTTTGTGAATCGACGGTCAATTTTCATGTTGGGCTCCTTTGGAAGAGACTGCAATACTGAGGGGTATTCCTTCGGTCATTTTTTCGCTTCATCTGGCATCCCTGCCTTCCTGGAGAGCACGTGGGATCCGTGCCTCCCTGCTTCCTCCAGTTTGCTCTCACAGAAACTGGAATCCATACAACAAGCAGCCCAACCAGAAGCCATCAATGCAGTGTTTCGGCGAATTGTTGGCCTCTAGCAGGAAAGGATTGGCTCATGCCAAATGCCCTGCACACATTAAGGAAAATAGGAAAAAATAAAACCGGAAGAAATAATTGGTATAAACCAATGACCCACAATCTATAGCGGATATAAAAAAATGTCAATACTAAATGTTGTGAATTTCTTCTCCATGATGGGAATTTCTGTGCAGAACATGTGAGTTGAAAAAACCTAATATTTCATGCGGAGTTCTGGATGATTTTTTATGGTTATCAACAGCCTGGAATTTTAAAATATCCAGTTATACACATGAAGAGGATTTCGCAAAGAAAAAAATAATTAAAAATAATTAAAAAAAATGTCTGAGTTGTCTTTTGTGGTTTTCCGACAATTTCTACAATGAGGGAAACGCAAGGTTAAAAAAACTTCAGTGGGAAAAGTGCGTTGAGTGTCGAGAGACAGTCGGGATTGAATCAACGTGAGGCCTCTGTCAGAACATTTTGATTTGCGGAGGTAGCTTATGCCACCTTATGACCTGTGGCAGACAGACCGTATATGGTCCGGAGGAGCGAAAGAGGGCTATTTTTTTGACGAAGGAGCCGAATGATGTATGTGTGGAGTAAACCATTAATGCTTGGGTTATTACTGGCCTTGGTTTTGTTAACGGGAATGTTTTTCCTCATGATCGGTGAGGGAGGGGAAAGCCAGTTACATGTCAGAACGACTCAATGGATTATGGCCAACTATGTGTTGTTAATGATTTGGATCTTTGTCTGGATGTACGACCAAGCAAGGGTAAGGGGGAAAAATGTGTGGCTATGGGTCTTGCCCTATGCACTGTTTCCGCTTCCAACGCTGGCATTTTTTATTTTCAGGCTCCAGCGGCGGATTGTCTGAGTTTATTTATCCGATAATCACTCGAGCCTGGGCATATCGATAGGGCTTGCTGACTACGGTCTTTATGGCAAATAACCCGATCATCAATGGGCCGAACCGGCCCAAGAGCATTGAGAGTATAATCATGACTTTTCCAAAATCCGTAAAGAGAGCTGATAAGCTCAGTGTTTCGCCGTTGCCTAATGACATGCCCACAATGCCCATGGCTGAGGTGACCTCGAACATCAGAAACAAAAACGGTTGTGACTCGGTGGAATCCAACAAAAGGGTCATGCCGGTAATTAAGGTTAATGCAAGGACGGTCAAACAAAGGGCACGCGTCACAAGATCCTGGGGAATACGCCGGTTAAAAACTTCCACGTCTCTATCACGACGAAGCATGCTTAAGATGGTCAGAAATACGATGGCAGCAGTGGTGGTTTTGAGCCCTCCTGCCATACTGCCGGGCGATCCTCCGATGGCCATCAATAATAGCAGGAAATAGAGGGTGGCATCGCGCATATCGATGATGTCGATCGAGGTAAACCCTGCGGTACGGGAGACTGAATGAAAGTAGGATATTGTCAGCTTTTCTCCAATGGAGGCTGATTGAAAGGTGCTGGGATTGTTCCACTCCAGAATGGTAATGCCCATCGTTCCCACCACGATGAGCATGGCGGTTGTTACTATCACTAATTTGGTATGCGTTTGTAGCCGAAAACGTTTCCCACGAAGATTGTCGAGAAGATCATCAAAGACAAAAAACCCGATGCTCCCGAAGATCACTAAAATGGTGATGATTCCATTGATGGTCCAGTCTGTTTGAAAGCCTTTAAAACTATCAGAAAAAAGGGCAAACCCGGCATTGTTAAATGCCGAGATGGCATGAAAAATTCCATAGTAGGCCGCTGTCCCCCAAGGGAAGTCGACGGCAAAGCGAAGCGTCAGCAACACGGCGCCTAGACCCTCCAATCCAAAGGTAATCATGGCTACCAGCTTCACGAACCGGACTAATCCCTGTAAATCCATGGTATTCATCGATTCACTAAGCATCATGCGGTCTCGCAAGCCCAGGCGACGCCCCAAAATGAGTAAAATCATCGTGGCCATCAAGGCGTATCCTAATCCTCCAATCTGAATCAATCCGAGAATCACTCCCTGTCCGAACAAGGTAAAATCTTGCGGAGTGTCCATGACGATGAGACCCGTCACGCAGACAGCGGAGGTTGCCGTAAAGAGCGCGTCAAGGAATGAAATATTCACACCGGGATGAGTTGAGAATGGAAGCATGAGCAGGCTGGCACCGAAGAGAATGAGCCCGAGGGCAGCTAATGCCACTATCTGCCCCGGGGGTAACCGAAAGCCCACAAAACGGGATATCAGGAGTCTTCCGAAACCGTCACTCATCGCGAAAAGGGGGAGGGTTCAATTGAACGTGAATCAGGATAGGCAGATATGGTCATCGTGTTGGAACCACCAGAAATGACAAACTTTGGTCAATGTCCAAGCACAGCCCTTAAGTAAAATTCTAGAAGTGGGTGGGAGATAAGATTGAAATACGATAGATGGACTCTATGGGGCAAACCCTAAGGGGGCCCAGCTCACATTATGATGTTTGAAAAATACTAGCATGTTGGGACGGCAATGGAAACCTGATTGCCTTCTAACTTGTTGTGTAGAAAGTCCTTCTTTATAATAATTTGCTTATGATTTCGGAGAAGTTCCATCGACCGCAACCGCGCGTGACGTTGTATACGTTAGGATGTCGGCTCAACCAAGCGGAAACGGCTCTACTCAAAGACGGGTTTCAGCGGGGAGGGTTTGTCCCAGTAGAATTTGGTCAGGAAACGGATGTGTTTGTGATCAATTCCTGCACGGTTACCGAAGGAGCTGAAGTAGAGTGCCGACGAATCGTTCGCCAAGTCCTCCGTCATTCCCCCCAGGCTTTTGTCGCTGTCACCGGTTGTTATGCTCAGACCGGCCTCGAAGTGCTTCGCGGCAATACCGACATTGACCTTATTGTCGGTAATCAATTCAAAATGCAGCTTCCTCAGATCCTTCCCCCATCTTCTCAACTTAAAAAACAGCCTGTGCCGCTGGTGCATCATGGGCGAATTGATCCCGAGAATTTTTTGATAGAAGGTGTTGGAACCTATACCACGACTCGGGCAAATGTAAAAATTCAGGATGGGTGTCAGTTTATGTGTTCATTTTGTTTGATTCCATTTGCAAGAGGGCGAGAACGGAGTCGGTACTTGGAGGATGCAGTTCGTGAGGCCGAGGAGTTGGTGGAGAGAGGACATCGGGAGTTAGTGCTGACAGGGGTCAACATCGGGCAATATCGTGATGGAGCTGCCGATCTCTTGATGCTCATTCAACGGTTTGAAGCCATTAAAGGCCTGGAGCGAATCCGTATTTCCTCTATTGAGCCAACGACGGTTCCTGAGAGTCTTCTGGACTATATGAGCAGTTCCACCAAGCTATGCCGGCATTTACATGTACCATTACAGAGCGGTGATGATTGTATCCTACAAGCCATGAATCGCCGGTATTCAGTGCGAGAGTATCGGGAGGCCATGGAATCAGCTCTGAAACGCATTCCAGACGTGTGCTTTGGCACGGATGTGCTAGTGGGATTTCCTGGGGAGGGCCCACGAGAGTTTGCGAATACGCAAGCGGTGGTCAAGGATCTTCCTTTTGCGTATTTGCATGTCTTTAGCTACTCGCCTCGGCCCGGTACGGCTTCCACCAAATTGCCGCATGCTGTGTCTCCAATCACGATAAAAGAGCGGAGTCGATCTTTGCGGGAAATGTCTAATGCCAAGCGAATGGCGTTTCAGCAGCGGTTTCTAGGGCGACGAGTCTCGGTGTTATTTGAATCAGCCGAAGCCGAAGGCTATTGGCCAGGGCTGACGGATAATTTTCTTCGCGTGGCCGTTCGCTCTCCACATCCGTTACGGAATACCATTCATCCGGTCGTCGTGACGGGCATGATGCCGGATATCGCCTTGGGACTGCTGGAGCCATCTGCCGAACGCATTCCTACGGGTGGTGATCTCTCCTCAGCTTCTTTACTCGTGTGCACTAAATAAGGAAAACGATGTTTGTGAGCGGAACCCCATTACTCCTTCCTACCAGTTTGAAGGCCCAATCCGGTTTGCCTCGCCAAAGTGGCTACCAGGTGTATATGGAGACCTTCGGTTGTCAGATGAATGAATATGATTCGGAAATTGTTCGCTCGCTGTTAAAAACCCGCGGGTTTCAGTTTACTCCTTACGATGATGAAGCGGATGTCATTCTGTTTAATACCTGTGCCATTCGAGAGAATGCCCATAATCGCGTGTATGGCCATTTAGCCCGCTATACCAATAGAAAGCAGGAACGTGGTTTGGTCATCGGGGTATTAGGGTGTATGGCTCAAAATCTGAAACAAGAGCTGATGGATACCCGATCGTTCATTGATGTGCTGGTCGGGCCGGATGGATACCGACGACTGCCTGATCTTCTTATGGATGCGTTGGAGCATCGCAAACGAGGGTTGGCCGTTGATTTGTCCGAATACGAAACCTATGCCCACATCGTTCCGGACCGGCCGGTTGGAATCAATGGTTGGATTGCGGTGATGCGGGGGTGTGATAATTTTTGTTCCTTTTGCGTGGTGCCATACACACGGGGACGAGAACGCTCCCGAGATCCTGAAGGGATTATCCAGGAAGCCCATCGCTTGGTGAGCCAGGGAGTACGACAAATTACCTTGTTGGGACAAAATGTCAATTCCTACCGGTCGGGTGAATGGGATTTTGCCCGCTTGTTAATCGCCGTTGGGGATGTTCCCGGGATTCAGCGCGTGCGGTTCATGTCTCCCCATCCCAAGGATTTTCCTCCGGCCCTGCTTGAGGCCGTTGCGGAGCATCCCGCCATCTGTAAGACGATTCACTTGCCGCTACAATCGGCCAATGATCGAATTCTGGAACGCATGGGGCGGGGCTACACTCAAAGAGAGTACCTTAAGCTGGTTGAAGCCATTCGTAAGAAAGGCCCCCTTGTCCTGACCACCGATCTCATTTGTGGATTTTGTGGAGAAACCGATGAAGAGTTTCAGGAAACCTATCGTCTCGTGCAAGAGGTGGGCTATCAGGCGGCATTCGTGTTTAAATATTCCGAGCGAAAGCACACTATTGCGGCTAGGAAATATGTTGATGATGTTCCCGAGCCGGTGAAGGGATATCGGACGAATCAGATTGTCGAATTGCAGAAAGAGATTTCCCTTAAAAAAAATAAAGAACTCATCGGTACCACTGTGGAGGTTATGCTGGAGGGGCATTCCAAAAAATCCGACCTTCAATGGATGGGGCATAGCGACCACAATGTGACAGTTGTATGGCCCAAAAATGACGAAACTCCTCAACCAGGAGACCTCGTGCCCGTTCTTGTCTTGGATGCCTCGCCTTCGACCCTCTATGGTCGGGTCCAATCCTAAGGGGTTTGGTGTGTTTCCTATACACAAAAACTTTGTTCATCCCGTCCTCCATACATAAATCCTCGATATTCCTGCCATTCCCTGTGCTCAGATTTTCCTGAATTACATCTTTTCGTTGGTTGTGGTCCTGTTTGTGGCGGAGAAACCGGTCGACAAGTGATCAGGTTTCTACCTCAAGTCAGATGTCCATTGTCCGATAAAACCTTTGAATATTTGTGGGTTTCCGGTTGTGTGGCGGAACAGATTGTCCTTCAGCTGGTGCTCATTCGGGGTAGAATTCCCCATCCAATCAATTCATGGCGGCAAGCCCCTATGGTGTAGTCATGACGATTGGTTTTTGAAGGAACGCGCGCGTGCTGAATGGTGATAATAGGTGTGAGGCCTGACAAATAATGGATCCTCAGATTCTTCAACGTATAAAGAATTGTAAGACGCTTCCGGCGATCCCGGCGTTGCCTCTGCAAGTCCTCCAAATGTGTCGGGATGAAAAGACCAGCGCCCAACGTATTGGGAACGTCATTAGCAAAGATCCTTCCTTTGTTGCCAAGCTCTTAAATGTGGCTAATTCCAGTTTCTATGGGGGCAGTCGGCATAAGGTGACGACTGTCACCCATGCCGTAACGTTATTGGGTATGAATTCGATTGCCACCTTAGCCTTTTGCTTCTCGTTATATCGCGACCTACGAAAAAAAGGTGGTGGAGCGTTTGATCATACCCATTTTTGGCACCGATGTATTTTGGCGAGTTTGGCTGCGAAAATTTTGGCCAAGCGTGTCCGGGTGACGAACGAAGAAGAAATTTTCCTCGCCGGGTTATTGCAGGACTTGGGTGTGTTGGTGATGAGTGAGGCGTTGGGCATGGAATATGGGTTACTCTATAAAAAAGCTGCCCAGGATCATCAGGCACTTGAGGTGTTAGAACAAGATCGATGGAAAACGGACCATTGCGAGATAGGGGCATGGTTGGCCGAAACGTGGGAATTGCCGGAATTGTTGCGGGAATCTGTCAAAGGAAGTCATGACCCGTCTTTGGCGACCAGTAGTGATGATGTATCCCGGTTAACCATTCATTGTGTGGCGTTGTCGGGTCGGCTGGCTGATATGTGGTGCCATCACCAGACAGAAGTGGCCATTCAGACGGCCATTCAATTATCAAAGGAACTCCTGGACATTGAACCTGAAGGGCTTGTGGAGGTCGCCAAACAAATTGCTGACGGAATACCGGATATGTCCAGCTTTTTCCAGATCAGTTTGGGTAAACCCGAAGACATTCAAAAAGTGTTGGATATTCTTGAACAAACCGTAACGGGCTTCTCTCAGCCTGAACTCTCAGAACCCATCCCTGCCTTATAGGTGAGTAGTTTCTCTAATTTCCATCTCGGTGTCCCTCCGGACGCAAGCCATTTGGCCCCACTGCGGGGAATTTTATAATAACTGACTTTCACGTCGAAGGGTGGCGGCACAGGTGCCGCTATCTCTGATGGAATGACAAAGGTCTGCCACGTGATGGCTAACGACGCTAGGGCAGACCCATTGGTGAACAGAATAGAAGGAAAAAGCAATTATCCACTCAAGGGAGCTGTGAGGATCGACGTCCAATCCTTGGGATGTTCGCTCTCGGAGCGGATAAGATGGATCGTGTCGACTGTGAAGTTGAAGCTTAAGGCTTGGGTTAAGGTGGACGTGATTTTCTCTTTCACGTCAATGGAATAATTTCCATACAATAGGCTGAGGTGCGGCTTATAGAGGCTGGGATCCTTGAGGAAAAGGCTTCTTGCCCGTTCATGCGCATTCATTATTGCCGGGGTTTCCTGAGCATTCAGAAATACGCATTGAAAGTACTGATTGCCAAAGGCGGGTTCGGTCAGAAGAATATCAAAAGGTGGAAGTGATCTTCCGAGTTGTACGGATCGTACGGATATATCTTCTTCTGTGCCCGGGAGAAACCCCAGGAGCGTCACATGTGGTTCGAAGACTGGAGCGTGATAGGCTTTGCTCAAGTCGGTAATGGTCTTCATGAGAGCGTCGTAGGCCTTTCCAGTAGGTGCCAGCCAGAGGTGATAGGTGTTTCCCATTTGCGCCCACCAGATTTGTCGCGAAGGGCTAAATGGCGAACCAGAATACTGGATCATTGAGATTACCGCTCATCGTCTGGTGGATAGATCTGCTGGAGGTCTGGTATTCCGGAGGCGTCTGGACAAGACCTTGCACTATTTCCGAGGAGATGTCCTAGGTCTTGGTTTTTCCCCTTAGTTTTGATGGTTTGATTCCGGTCCAGATGAGCAGTCCTCCACCGATAATCAATGCTAAAGGAACGAGCATCAATAAAAAGAGATTCCCTCTGGCTTGCCATGCGGCTGTACCCATTGTCCCGCCCACAAAAGCCAACGCGGTCCCGAGGGTAATCACGAGAATCCTCAAAATAAAGAATGCTACCTGCTTGACCTTACTTCGATGCTCTTTGGGAAGTTCCGTTCCTCTGCCGAATAACAGCGTTGGTCTCGTTGTCTGGGTGTTCCTGCGCTCTCCCTTATTGCGTCGCCCTCCATGCGTTTTCTCGTCACCGTTTTTCTTCCTGATGGGCCCAAGGATTTGAAATCGGATGGCAATGTACCCCTGGTGTGAGACAGAAATGTAATCGAGTCTGAGTTGCAAAAATGGCCAGAGCCCGCTACTCACAATCTGCTTGGCCACCTCACCCGGAACATAGCCCAACATTTCCCGTTTTGTGGAAAAGACCTGCTCCGATACCCCAAATATTTTGATAGCATGAGGATCCCGGGGATTACTCGGTTCTTGTTCCCAGTCCAATAGGTGATTGGACCCTTGGATAAATTGCCAGACGGTAGTCTGCCGGTCCTGAATTCCCTGTATCTCAAGGTTTTCATAGTAGATTTCATATCCGACTTGAATTGGCGGCAAGAAGGAAATGCCTTCAGGCATGACAAGGTTCTGACGGTCTTTTCGTTCCGACATGGTTCAGCCGTTTC
>DOFS01000186.1 GCA_003523945.1 Nitrospiraceae bacterium
ATTGATTTGGCGACTATTCTTAAGGTTTTGCCTTTAAGAGATCTTTGATGGTGTAGTCTTTCATCTTCCTGGCATGAGTGAAAACGATCATTTCACCAAGGAGGCCGACCGAGGCGGTTTGGACTCCGAGTACCATCAATAGGACACCCAGGATTAACAGTGGCCGATCGGTGAGTCCAGTGAGACCAAAGAGTTTTTGGATAGCCAAAATCATAGAAATGACCAGGCCACCTGAAAACAATCCCGCTCCGATCAGCCCAAAAAATCGCAATGGTTTTTTTGTGAATTTAAAGAGGAAGGCGACCGTAATGATGTCCAGAAAACGGCGAAGGTATACGCCGGGCCGAAGCATTCGGGAGTGGCAATCGGCCGGATGCTGGGCGACATCTCGCTCCACCACCCGGAACCCCCGTTGATAGGCAAGCAAGGGAAGGAATCGGTGAAGATCTCCATAAAGATTGACTTCACGAACCACAGGCCTTCGAATGCCACGAAGGCTGCAGCTCATATCATGAAACTCCACGCCAGTCAGCAATCCCATGGCAAAATGGAAGATGCGATTTTGCAGACGATTGATCCAGGGATCTTTTCGGGGATAACGGCGAGTCGCCACCAAATCATATCCCTCCTTAAGGGAATCCATCACCGTGTGCAGACCTTCAGGCAGTGTCTGAAAATAGGCTGATAACGTGATAATGACCTCAGCCTTGGCCTCCTGAAACCCCACCATCAGAACAGTGGCCTCTCCAAAATGTCGCTGAAGCGGAACCATTCGAATCGGTTCACCCTTGGCTATCAGGGCATTGAGAGATTCGGCTTGTTGCTCAAACCCTTCGTCCAGGACGAATATAAATTCAAAGGAGGGAACCATACGACGTAAGATGTCCGCATGCAGACGATAAACCTCATCGAGGGCATCACACCGTTCTGTTACCGGGACGACAACCGAAACGGCAACCTGCAATGGCTCTGAAGTGACACATGCTGGATGGACGGAATGGACAGTCATGAGAATTCGCCTTTTAATGTTAAGCATGGCAAAGCAAAAGAAATGACAAATGGGAGAAGGTAGGAGAGAACCCTGTGTATTTGGGATATGCATTGGCCTTCAAAAAGACTGGCAATCCAATGAAAGTCCACCCCCGTCCGGACATATGCGTGAGGCGGTCGATACATCATTCCAAACCGATTTAGGTCATTCCCTTGCCAATTTTGAAGACTGGACGAAAGAATCATTGAGTCTGATCTCTCCAAATCATCTGATCCGGACGAAAATCCCCGGAAAAGAGAATCATTTCACCAAGCATTCCCATAGTCAGCAAATGCCCTGTCAGTGCGCATAACAAAAAAGTCGTAGCAGGGAATACAATTCCAATGGTCTCTGAGAAAACCATGCCGACCAAACTCAGCCCCGCCAACAACGCTCCAGGAATGGCGAGTATGCCAAACCACAATGCCGGCCTGGCGGCAAACCCGGTCACCATTTTCACTAAAAACAAATCCAAAAACACACGCCACGCTCTTGAAATTCCATATTTGCTTTTTCCGAACATCCGTGGATGGTGGGTGACAACCAATTCAGTAATTCTCGCACCGGACAAAGTTGCCATTGCCGGAATAAACCGATGCAATTCTGAATATAGAGCTACGCGTTTAATAATGGAGGCTCGATAGGCTTTCAGTGAACATCCATTATCATGAATGGCTACTCCTGTGATTTTGCCGATAAGCCAGTTTGCAATGAGTGAAGGAAATCGCCGAGAAAGAAATTTATCTTTCCGTTCCTTCCTCCATCCACAGACCACGTCATAGCCTTCTGCGATCTTGGCCAACAATTGCGGGATATCACTGGGATCATTTTGAAGATCCCCATCCATACTGATAATAATGTGCCCGCGAGCCGCTCTGAACCCTGCAGCCATCGCTGCGGTCTGTCCAAAATTCTTTCGTAAACGAATCACGGTGACTTCAGGATTTTTTCGATGAATGTCTTCAAGTAACTCATAGGTACGGTCCTTGCTTCCATCATCCGCAAACACGATTTCATACGATTGTTCATTCCTCTCACAGGCCGTTCGTATCGCTTCATAAAGGGGATGGACACATTCCTCCTCATTGTAAATTGGAACAACAATAGAAAGGAGAGGTCGCATCATCCAAAACCTTTATCCAAGAAACTCCGAACAGAAACCTATGCGCCTTTGAATAATGAACTCAAATGACTCACCTGTGTTTCCGCTCGCATTCCCTACACCGATCAAGCGTGGCACAAGGACTATTTCGGGAGAAAGTCATGAGCTCCCCTTACGCTCAACCACATTTCTCAAAGACAAGGAATCCCAAGCAAAGAAAATAGGGAATAAACAACACAGAATTCCTATTTATCATGAGAACTGACAAAAATGAATATGTAGTTATGTTTCGGATAGGGAAAGACGAAACTAAAGGTCCTTAGCCAAGTGACCGCACAGGCCAAAGTCGTCGAGAGGAACCTGTCACCTTCTGAACAACTCTATTCGTTAGTAGGCAGGCGAAAGACCTGCTGTCTATCTTTTACTACAACTCCACCATGGAGATACAAGCCTTCCTACAAATCCAAGTTGAACAGAAAACCATAGGACGCTCCGTCCATTCCATGCCACTAACATGCGGGGGATGGGTCCCTGGCAACTACAACGAATTGATTCTGTGAACTGGGTGGATAGGATTAAAATCGAGGTCTAGGCGGAGCACAAAACGGTGACTGGGTGCCTCGTCATAGAAGGAATCTCAAAAAGAAAAAAGTCTTGTAGGTGAAAGACGATATCTGCGAACCAATCTGAAATCTAAAAGTGCGGAAAGGGAGGGCGAATGGGCATTTGAAAATGATAGAGAGAAAGGCTTCAGCTTAATGAAAGTTCACGACTGATCCTGGAAATATTCACTCCCATTATCTAGACTGCTAGAAGTTGATTCTGAACCGTTCACAATCAATGCGCAATTGGTAACCTTACTCACAGATCAGCCGCATCTAGCTGCTCCTGTATGCGCACCGTTCATTATTGATCGGCGAAAGAAAGCCACGAGGCTATCAAAACCATTCACTCAATCAAGAGCAAGAGTTGCACTGAAAAATGCAATTAAGGAATGGGCGCGACATTCAGATTTTTGGGAGGTTCGGGTGGCACATTGTCTGAATTGGCAATCGGGTGCGTGCGAAGCCTGATGACATTATTATTCCAACTCGGGTCATCACTGTAATACCATTTCCATTCATTGCCATCCCGCAATATTTTATTTTGTAGTACTCCTGATGTCGTGATGACCCGCTCATTTTGTATGTTCCTCATGTCGTCGAGGTGAGTGGTAGCAAAATACAGATTGTCATTGCTACTCCCGGGATGACTACCACCCTGGGGATTATATATTAATGTGAGAGTGTTGTTATCATCGTGTAAATAGACATCAAGTCCGGACCAGCCCCAGTCCAATGCACTGATACCGCCCAATTCATTGAGGCTCCATGCATTTGATCCTCTAGAGGCAGATTTTAGCTGGCCACCCTCAGCAGTAGTCACGTACAGACCAAATTGGCTGCCATCATAAACCCAACCTGCAGCATAGACTTCGCTCCCACTTGAGGAATATGTGCCACCGACTGACCCTTCCACCGTCCAAGCTTTCCCGTCAACCGACGTCGCTCCATACACCCGAGAATCAACACTAATATTACATCCACAGGTTCCTCCACCACCAAAGTTACATGTCTGAGAACCCCCTGGCGATTCAACACCAAAGTATCCGTAAAACTTCCCCTTCGAGGGAAGATACTGAATATACGCAGTTCGGATCCCCTCTTCCTGGGAACTTACAGATACAAAATCATGGGGTTTCAACAATGGATTACCTGTGAATTTCGTAAAATTCACTCCGTCCGTACTGGTGGCAAGACCGAGAGATTGATGGTTGACATCACCATCCGCATCCCAACACCCGTTAAACCCTGCGAGATAATGGAGATAATAGATCCCGCCCACTTTCGAGATACCACTCACGGCGATACCAGGTTTATTTTCCCAAGCAACGCCTGAACTGTTTTGGAGAACAACCCCTTTTTCAGTCCAATCAGAGAGTTTTTCCGGAATCGTATCAAGGGCAAACGCCTGCCCTAGCATTGCCAAACTTATAATTCCAAGGAATAAAATTCGCATTGTGATACATACGTCATGCCTTCCTTGAATTTTCAAAATTGACACTTTTCCTGTTTTGCTCTTTTCCATTTTCATTTCGCCCCCGTTTAGTTTTTTCAACCTGTGGTAAGATTTGTGGTTCACTAAAAACTGATTGTAAGCGCAAGCAAAATCTACGCCATCGTACCAGGAGCATGCTGGATGCGATTCAAAGGAATGGGTTTTACCCCAAGAAATCCCTTTCTTCCATTCGGAGAAAAAGCCAAATCTTAAGGCATATCAAGGTACCAGGAAGTAAGTTGGAGTCGCTGGTAATGCAAAAAAGTTCATTTCCATAAAAATATGGAATAAGAAAACTAAATCAATAATAGACCAGTGCATCAAAATAAAAACCTTAAACGCAGTCATAATCATTCATCAATAATACGTAGCTGCAAAGAAACCAGTATTGAGGCCAATCTGTTTAATCATAAAAATTCTAGAGCGTTGGCGTCAGGATTAGATTGACAGGCCAACGAAGGGAAAAAATGCTTTTGGCTTTGCTCATGATTTTTTCGCACTCCTT
>DOFS01000634.1 GCA_003523945.1 Nitrospiraceae bacterium
ATCCTCCTTCGAGCGTCCGGGCGCTCGCCTGAGACTTATGATTTCCGGAAACCTGTCACTGAACGGGCTACACGGCTTTCCATAATCTGTCATTTCAAATACCTGTCCAGGTTATAAGGCCGGGATGAGCGTAACCTACAGTCTTTTTTTACGAACGGTCATATATTTTCATGAGCGGTTGATTGGCCTGAATGACTGGCTTAAGACAGAGGGGAAGGGAAGACCGGCGAGAGACCGATCCGTAAGGCAGGTATCTTACAACCTCAAGATTTGGTGCCGCAGAAATCGGGACTGACTGCGGCTGACTCTGAGTTGTTGGGTATTGGTCAAGGTGACGACATACGATCCTCCCGGCATAGTGGCCACCCGGGTGATCGTCTCCACATTGACCAAAGTCCCGCGCCCCAATCGCACGAATCGTCTGGGGTCCAGTCTGGCCTCAAGCGCCTTGAGCCGGTGGCTGATGGTATGACGTTCCTTTCGAAGCGTGGTGATATGCATCAACTCTCCATCCGAGACGATAGAGGCGATCTGATTGACCGGCAGGAAAATGATCTCTTCCCTCTTTTTGATCGGGAGACGGTCCATGTAATCCGAATTCTCCGGAGGGCCCCCCTCCTGGCCGCGCGGTCGAGCTTCCAATTCATTCGCCATGACATCTTCCCGTTCCAAACGCTCCTTTGCCCGTTTGATGGTTTTTCGCAGTCGCAAGCGATCGACCGGTTTCAACAAGTAGTCGATGGCCTCGATATCAAAGGCTTCAATGGCATATTCATTGTGAGCAGTGACAAACGCAATCAACGGAATATGCCCCTTTTTAATGGCCTTGACCATGGAGAGGCCATCCATTCCAGGCATTTGGAGATCCAGCAATGCCAGATCGGGTTGTTCCCGTTGAATGAGGCTGATCGCCTCCTCACCGTTCTCCGCTTCGCCCACAATGTCGACATCATCCAGGGTCTTCAAGGTCGACGTCAGAAAGGACCGTGCCGGCCGCTCATCATCCACAACAATAACCCGGATTTTTCCGCTCATTCCTTCACACCATGGCCGGAAGGTAGGCATTCGGATTCTTCTGCCAGGAGATCGCTCGAACCAACAAGAGGAATACGGATGTGGACAATCGTGCCAAGCTTCGGACTCCGATGCATGGATAACGCAGCATGATCGCCATAATGCAATTGAAGACGTTTTTTAATATTGGCCAACCCGATTCCAGCTCCCCAGGCGGCCTCCTGCCCCTTGCCAGCCGACCCATGTCCCGTATCCTGCACCTTGATCACAAGATCACGAGTCCTCCATGCTCCATGACCATTTTCGATTTCCCGTTGTTCCACTTCAGCCTCAATTTTAATGACACCTCCCTTGGTACATTTTTGGATTCCGTGTTTCACCGCATTTTCCACCAGTGGTTGCAACACCAGAGCCGGCACCGGCAGGTTTCGTAAATTTGACGGAACATTGACTTGATAGGCCAACCGCCGTTCGAAACGCGCCTGTTCAATCATGAGATAGGCATGGACTAAATCCACCTCCTGACCCAAGGTGGAAAAATCCCCTTCAAGGCGCTTCAACACCCCTCTCAGCAATTCCGTCAACCGCATGAGCGTGTCCAGCGCCTGCGCCGGTGCCGTTTGAATGAGATAGCCAATAGTGGTCAAGGCATTAAATAAAAAGTGAGGGTTCAATTGCGTGCGAAGAGCCCGGAGTTCCGCCTCAATGGTGAGCTTTCTCATTTCCTGTTCTCGAATGGCAACGGCACAGCGCTCATGGGCCGAACGCACCGCATCGATCCTTCGGGCAATGATATGCGCCACGGCTTCCAACAGGAACAGGTCGTCCGAAAGCAACCGCCTTCGATGAAGAAGCCCCTGGATCACCAGAACGTATTGAGGCAATTCCATCGTCGGAATAAACACGAGGAATTCTTCTCCGCAAGGCCGGGACAAGGATAATCCACTCCTCCCTTTGGTAACCAGGCTTCCAGTGGAGATGGCTCGACTCGCCGGAGATTCTTCCGCACGATCCCCGTCTAATAAACCGACCTGACCCGGCCATTCATGCCCGTCCTCGCCCTCCAGGCTCCAAGGCCTCCAGGTAATCTGCATGGCCAACAGAGCTGGCTGGAGTAATGCACCGGCACAGGACAAAATCCGTTCGGGCTCTTCCTCCTGATTGATAGCGATTGCCACCTCCTGCCTGAGTTGATCGTAGTCCGGTCGCCGCAACACCACGACATCCACCAGCCAGATCACCGCTTTTCGTAATTGGGGATAGGCCAACGCAGTGATGATCCAAAGTGCCAAAAAAACACCAAGCTGGGATAGGTTGGCCATTTCATTGTCCGCATCGAGCCGTAACACCGGAATCCCCACGGTGACCAATGCACCAAGCGTTACCAGGGCCAACACCAAAAACGATAACGCCCGCTTCAAGAAAAGGTCTCCCAGAGCAAAGCGGTAATCCTGATAGAGAATGGCCAGGGCCAACAGGAGGTTGGCGTGATGACCGACAAGCTCCATGCCCCAGGAATATTCCCCGGTCTCATGCTGACTGAAGGGAAGAACAGCAATGGCCAATCCGGAAAGAACGACGATTCCTCCCATATAATCCCATCCCTCCGTCCGGACCCTGACAGCCAGGAGCCAGATCAGAAACACGAGATAGCCCCAGACCATGACCTGGAGCGCTGTTCCGGACATGCTCCCCGCCTCCCCGATCAGAGCAGCATGGAGGTGCATCAGAGATGCCCACCCGCTTAACACAAAACCGGATGCAGAAATTACTCGACGAACCCAGGCAGGCAGGCCAATGGGCTGCGTTTTAACCATAGCCAGAACAACGACAGCGGGAAGAAACCCCAATGCGGAGACCGCCAACGCATATAACACCGGAATCGGTGCGGTCAGGTGTAAATTCGGAAGCAGAAAGGCCAGCAGGGCTCCAACATTCCACAGTAAGCCTAAAATAGCCGTCCAACATGCAAGCCATCTGGGTGATTGCCCAGAGGGTTCGCTCGGACTCTTTTTGGGGGATTCCTGCAACGCCCGGACTACCAGCCACAACAACATGGCATACAAAACCATGCCGATGGCGTACCCGCTGACATGCGCGATAAACGAGACAGAGAAATCGGACACTTCAGTCAACATGGCATCGTTCCATGACAACCATTTCCTTTCCTTCCCAAAATTGGTGCCTCATCATAGAGCCGATAGATTATTTCCACGAAGCTAACCTGACGAGTGGTCGGTTTTAATCAATCAGCGGTCATTTAATACCAGGATTGATGGTCAGGGTCTCCGGATCATCCTCTGTGTCCCCTCTCAAGCTAATTTCCCATTCGGCCGAACATATCCATATAGCCTCAGCCCTCACCTCTACAGATCAACCCTGAGGACACACACGACAATGACTGTCTTACTAACATTCCTGCTCATCTTTTCTATCGTGAAGCCGGCCCTTGCCTGTGGAATGGTCGGCATCATCTTTATCCACACCAGCCTCCAATTACGCCGGCTTCGGCACCTTTCATCCTCCTATCTGGATCGTCAACTACCTGTCTCATAGCCAAAAAATTTCCCCCGACGGGGGGTGAAGAAGGAAGCTAGAGCAGGCACGCCAAAGATTCCGATATCGACAAAACGAAGACACGCGTCTGTCCAAGATCCTGGAAGGACTTCCAGGCTATTTGCAGTTTTTCGAAATACGCGCTGAAAGATTTCGAGTATTACAATTGGGGAGGAGCTCGAGGTGCACTGGAGGAAATAACCGACTGGTTATTGAAACGTGAGGAGAATTGAACCACCGCATCGCCGGATCGAGACAGCCCATACCATAAAGAATTGGCATCCAACGACAGGGAACCTGTCGTCTGAATTTTTACCCAATCACAGAGATCGAAATCCGAGTGGGCATGGCCGGCGAGGTCTGCTCCGCCCAGGATATGCTGGATGCCCAATGCCGAAGAAAGGGGCAGGATAGCCAGGATGACGGCAAGAAGAAATCCAATGGCCTGGTGTTGTGTTTTCATGGGATTCAATAATAGAGCAATCGAACTACTTTAACCAAGGCACTTGGAGTATTTCAATTCATCGGCGCCCGCAAGTAGAACTCTCCCTCCCCCTTTGAGTCAAGGTACTGCTTGGCGGTTAGTGACCAACTATGGCTTGAGGAAATACTCTCAGGAAATCCGCCCCATTTCGTTTTCGAGCCCATGGTGTAACCAGGTGAATGGAGCAGAGTCCAGGCGAAGGGCTCACTCCCCTCCGCGGTTGCGATAATCGCCTCATTCTTTTGTTGCCGGCAACATTACCCGACCGGGAAAAACACCATTAAACAGTGCCAGGGGTTTATTGCTCATGCTGATGACAGCCTACGCAACAGCAAAGCCGTCGGTTCCAAAAGCCGGCCCATGCAATAACGGATGTCCCCGTAATATCCAAAGCGATCTCTCCGGGACTTTGGTGATCCATCCACACACGCGAGATCAACAACACACCCACACCGAATCCGGATACGAAAGCAGGACGCTTGTCACGATGAACGGAATAGGTGGTCAACAAGCCGAAGCCTGCCAGCAGCCCGATCGCTCCAAGGAACAGCCATTCTGTATTTTCCCCAAACATCATTTCCAGAATCCCATTCCATTCCCCGGACGAATGCGCAATAATGAAGGGCAAACTGAACATCACTATCGGGGTGAGGGCACAATGGATGGCGCAAACCAAAGAGGCCAAAGACCCTATTCTTGAAAGATGAAGACCAAATAATTGCATGGCTTTATTGACAGTCGGGGCACAAGCCATTGAATTCTAAAGACTGGTCATTCACCAGGAAACTGGTCTTACTTTTAATATGGGATTTGAGTCGTTTCAACGAGGGAAGACAAAGCGATTCAATTCTTCCGCATTTCTGACAACGCACATGGTAGGAGAGAGCACGCCCATCCCGCCATTCATAGCGGAATTGCCCCTCCTGGG
>DOFS01000505.1:0-3999 GCA_003523945.1 Nitrospiraceae bacterium
CAAACTCGGCTCACCCAGGAAATCGAGCCCATGATCCTATGGATTCAAGAGTTGGGCTTTCAACTTGATAAGGGCATGTTGTTGAAATCCATCGATCCGGGTGCTTCGATGCGGCTCGTAGCCAAGATGTTGTCGGGATTGGGGAACATCCTCACCAATTCTTTTTTAATTCTCCTCACCGTCATTTTCATCCTGTTTGAGGCGTCGAGTTTTCAAAAGAAAGTGGGAACCGCGTTCGGTGATCCAAAAAGCACCCTCTCCCATGTCAATAAGATTACGAACGCCGTCAACAACTATTTAGCCATCAAAACGGTTGTCAGCCTTGGAACAGGCGTGATCGTCGCGATGTGGGTTTGGGCCTTGGGGATTGATTTTCCGGTTATCTGGGGCCTCCTGGCTTTTTTGCTGAATTTTATTCCGAACCTCGGGTCTATCATTGCAGCTGTCCCACCAATGCTACTGGGGTACATTCAATTCGGCATTGGACGCATGTTGCTGGTGGCTACGGGGTATGTGGCCGTCAATTTGATTTTCGGGAATGTGGTGGAACCAAAACTTATGGGGAGAAAACTCGGCCTGTCAACTCTGGTGGTGTTTCTGTCCTTAGTGTTTTGGGGGTGGGTGTGGGGACCGGTCGGCATGTTGCTTTCAGTTCCCATGACCATGGTGGTGAAAATTGCCTTGGAAAGCAGCCCTTCGACCCGTTGGATCAGCATCCTTTTGGATTCTGAAGCCACCGCTACCCAATCCGTAAGCAACAATCCACAGGAGACTCAACCGGACACTTCTCCTGCTGAATCAAAACATGCAGGTTCGGTTTCCCTCCGTTCCTGACTGATACAACGCGAGCATACCCTGAGACTTTGCTCAGTCAACAAAAAGGGGCAACCCTGATTCACGTCTACAACCGTGACCACATTCAGAGTCGTGAGTCCATTCCTGAAAGCCTGTTGCTTTGTCATCAGATCCTGAGAATGACACCCATTTCGATTCAGATTCCAAAAATTCTACAGTCATGAATTCGAGACACCTCCCTAAAATTTTGTTAATTCAGGCGCTGGAACAATCAGATCTCCAAGCTCGACACATCTCTCGCTCCACCAGACAGCGCGCCACCCATCATGCAAAGAAACTCTCCTCCCAGGAACCACTTTCATCACCAGAAAGTTCCATCCAATTCCTCACCAACCGGGCAGAATCTCTCTGGAATTTTCTTTCCACTGCTTACCCCATGATTACGGAATCATTTCAAGGGGCACAGGCTACTGTTCCCTCCTTCATCGTGGTCATCCCGGCCTTTGCTGCCGGTCTACTCATCAATGGCCTCGGAACGTCCCAACGAGTAAATCTCTTGAATTTTCCCCTGTTACTATTGCTTTTATGGAACATTGGGACCTATGTAGTTACCATTCTGTTTCCGCTTCTGGGGAATGGCCCAACCGGGCCACTACTCCGACATCTGTCCGGAGGCTTCGACACCGTGGCACAATGGTTGGGAAAAGGACCATGGCAAAAAGTTCCATTACCTGGAGATGCGAACAGAGAGTGGATCCTACAGTCAGCCGAACGATTTATGAACCTGTGGTGGAAGCACCGTTATCCCATCATCATCTGTCACCTTCGGCACCTGCTTCATATTGGTGCAGCAAGCTTGGCACTAGGCATCATCCTCAGTATGTATGTCCGTGGACTGGTGTTGGATTATCAAGCCACCTGGGAAAGCACCTTCTTATCACCGGTACAAGTGCATACCGTTTTACACGGACTCTTGGGACCTGCGGCCTGGCTGCTGGGTTTTCCCTTTCCGCCAGTCGAGGAATTTGCACATCTTCAAGCTCCGGGCCAGGGCCCTGCTGCTCCCTGGATTCATCTGTGGGCACTCACCGCCTTCGTCGGAATTGTCATACCCCGGATAGTCCTAGCCTGGCTATCTGCTCGCTCGGCTCACAACGCCTCGGAATCCTTCACACTCCCCCTCAATGAGCCATATTTTCTGCAGTTGCTGAGCCCTGAACGCGGGCAAGGCATTCAAATTGACATTGTGCCCTACAGTTACCAACCCTCCCCGGCCGCTTTGGATGGCTTGGGTCAATGCCTTCTGAACCTCCTTGGTAATCAGGCGACATTGCATTGGAGAGACCCCCTCCCTTACGGGCAGGAGAACGTCCCCTGGATAGAGGCGACCTCCTTACCCCAGACGGTGGCCCTTGTCTGTAATCTGGCGCAAACCCCGGAAGCGGAGGTGCACGGTGAACTCTTTCATATGCTACAAACCTCTATTGAATCCTCTAAGGGACAACACCGCCTGCTCCTTGTACTGGACCAGGAACCCTACCGGCACATAGCTGACCAAAAACAAATAAGAGAACGGCAACAGACCTGGCAGAGACTCGCCAACGATTACCATCTGCAAATCGTGCCGTTCGATCCCAAAGACGAATCCCGCGACCAATTTCTTCAGACTGCACACGCTGCCCTGTGGCCCCCAATAGGTGAGAGGACATGACGTCTTTCCCTTCTTCCGTCACACTCTCACTTATTTCCCATACTAATATCGGGAAGACCACATTGGCACGCACGCTTTTGCGTCGTGACATTGGACAGGTGCTCGACCAGGCCCATGTCACGCTTCAAAACGAGCACTTTGTGTTGCTGGAAACCTCTGATGGCTCCCGACTTAACTTGTGGGATACCCCTGGTTTTGGAAATAGCCACAAGCTCTTGGGCCGCCTTCAAGGGCTCACCAACCCGATTGGGTGGATAGTGTCCCAAGTCTGGGACCGGTTAGCCGACAAACCGTTTTGGTGTAGTCAGCAAGCGATCCGAAACGTCAGGGATGAAGCTGACGTCGTGTTATATCTCGTCAATGCTACAGAAGATCCGTCCATGGCGGGCTATCTTCAACCTGAACTTGATCTCCTCACATGGCTCGATAAACCCGTCATTGTCTTAGTGAATCAAACCGGCCTGATTGATCCACCACAACAACAACAATTGGAATCCATTTGGAGGCAACACTGGGCTCATCAACCCGTGATCAAAGACGTTATGAGCCTGGACGCATTTACTCGTTGCTGGGTCCAGGAAGGGGTCTTATGGGATCGCATTACTCAGGCTCTGCCTCTAGAAAAACATCACACGATGAAAAAACTAGGGAGGGCCTGGTATGCCACACACCGGCAGATCCTTGATACATCCATGACCCATCTTGCTCACCTGTTGATCGAAACTGCCATGGATGGAGAACTTCTTCCCACAGAAACTTCAGACCTCTCAAAAAAGTTGCACATCAAAAATGCAATTCAGGCACTTGACCAACGCCTAGGGCTACGGATCTCAGCCATGACCGCTCACCTGATCGAGTTACATGGGTTAACCGGCGATGTCGCGCACACACTCAAATCACGGATTGAGGATGTGACGGTGCCGGGTGAAAGAAAACCGTGGGAAGAAGAAACTTTTTGGGGAGCACTGGCCAGTGGAGCGGCAGCCGGATTGGCTTCGGACTTTGCCACGGGAGGACTCTCTCATGGCGCGTTTACCATTGGAGGAGCCATCCTTGGAGCATTAGCCGAGCGGACCTATGCGAAAAGTCAGGAAATTGGAGATCCCAACCGGATGTCCTGGATTCCTGCATTTCTCGACCGGCAAACGCGGGATGCGCTGCTACGCTATTTAGCAGTGACCCATTGCGGGCGAGGACGCGGGGAATACACCGACCCACGAGAGTTTCCCCTCTTTTGGCAACAGGCCACCGAAAAGGTCCTTGGACAATGGAAAGACGATTTGCACCAGGTGTGGAAACTCGCCCAATCTCATCATCTCACAACTGACAATACCGATCAGGCCCAACTCAAACTCGTTCATCTCCTCTCAGCAATGAGCTTGAAAATTTTAGGTGAATTTTACCCAGAAGCCAAAAGTTGGTTGAAGGCGTCGTCAATGTGAAGATTGAGGATTTATGTTCATCCGCTGAAATTCCAGTGCTGAGCGCAAGGC
>DOFS01000505.1:4120-11329 GCA_003523945.1 Nitrospiraceae bacterium
ACAAATTCTAAAATGCCTCCCCAAAAGGGATCTTGTGCCATAGGCCGCACATCCATCACAGCTACGTGTCCGATGACTTGACCCTCCAATCCCCGAATGGGGTATGCCAAATAGGACTCAATGCCTCGGTCAGCCAACCATTGATCATCAGGGAAGTGTTGCCGAACGTGATCTCCCCAAAAACACCGATTCCCTTTCCACGCCTCTTCGCAAGGAGTCCCAGAAAGCGAATAGTCCATGGGAGCGACAAACGACCCACTCACCCAGGAGGCATGAGTTCGAGCACGTTTCCCGTTTAAGTGTTCGGCAATAAAGGCAAATTTCACATTCAGAATCGCTGCTAATTCCCACACCAATGTCTCAAAAAGGGTAGGGCCGGTTAATTCCCACGAAGCTTCTGCCAGAGCTTGCAGACCATGTTGAACGTGTTTTCGCTCAGTAATATCCTCCGCCACTCCCACAATTCGTTTGACTGTGCCTTCCTGATCTATTACCGGAAACGCTCGATCACGAATCCACCGGACGCTTTCGTCAGGTTTGATAATTCGGTATTCCTCATCATAACTTCCAAGAGATTGTTTGGTTAGCGCACTGGCTCGTATTCGTTCTCTGTCATCAGGATGAATGGCGTCCATCCAGGATTGCGGGGAGGCATAGAGACCAGAACAGGACCGACCCCAGATACATTCGTAGCCGGGGCTGATATAAAGCATCTCCGTTTTTTCAGGATTACTCACCCAAAACACTTCCCGAATGGCTTCCACCACCTCCCGAAAGCGGGACTCACTCTCCCGCAATTGGAGATCTTGTTGTTTTCGGCTTGTAATGTCTTGAATGGTGCCGAGGAATCGCTGTGGCTGCCCGTGTGAATCCCGCTTGACCTGGCCCTCACAACTTAGCCAGCGAACTTCTCCAGATGGCCTCACAATTCGATGGTCAAGGGAGTATGGAGCATCCTCTTCCAAGGCGGCTCGTATAGCCTCAGCGGTCATGGCCCGGTCGTGGGGATGCACATAAGGCAGAAATTCCTCCAACGTTTTGGGTAATGGACCTTCAGTGAGGCCAAACAAATCTGAAACATCTTCCGACCAAATGACCTGATTGGAAATAATGTTCCAATCCCAAATCCCCATGTTCCCGGCCTTTAAGGCCAACTGGAGCCGTTGTTCACTTTCAGAAAGCAGCGTGTGCGTGCGTTGCTGTTCAAGCTGACGCTGCGTTTCACTCGACGTGAGCGCTTGTTCCGCCTGGGCGGCCTTCATAGCCAGATCTTTGACCGCGACCGCACGATGCACCATTTCAAGCACCTCTGGCCGGTCGTAAGGTTTAATCAAGTGGGCAAACGCGTGATGTTGCAGGGTGGCTAGTTTTTCCCTTTGGTCGCCATGCGCGGTGAGGATGATCACGGGAAGAGTGGCATCCTGTTTATGCAGCCGTTTAAGGACCGCCAAGCCATCCATGTCGGGAAGACCCAAATCCAGAATTACGGCACTATAGGGATGAGTGGGGGACACACGACGTAAGGCTTCGTTTCCGGTCTCGACTGCTTCTACCTGATAGCCTTCGTTGCCCAATAAATCGCCGAGGGCCAAACTGATGTCCGGCTCGTCATCCACGACGAGAATGGTAAGTGTACTCGCCTGGGTGGCTTCCTCCATAATTCCACCATCTTTAACCAAAGAAGCCATTGAACCTCTACCGGAGTGTGGATCTATTGTAATCCTTTTAAATTAAGGTTCAACTAGGAGGCTCTTCCAGCATGTCCTGGACATTTTTCATTCCTACCCGTTTCCCTCTGAGAGATCGAGAAGGAAACCCTTTAAATTTCAACTAAAAATCAATGATGTTAAAGGATTGAGGCCGTTCGGATGTTAAACCCGGAAATCAGGCTTGAGGGATTGGCCAGGCCAAATATTGCGAGCCATACCTGGATCGACTATATGCAGAAACGGGGACATCCGACCGAGACATAAGTGCTTCAACAAATGCTTGTGAACATTCTTCTTTGCCTTCAGGGGTTACTTCATTTCTCACTCAGGCTCAGCCGCATTTATATGCAACATATCAGTATTTCAGCAGAGCCAATTATTAATAATGCATGGTGTGGGTATGCTAAACCGGCCTAACGGGAAAGGTAGCGGAACATTGATGTCGCTTTGAACCGTTGTTGGAATCATTTGGATTTTTTGTGGCAAAACTTATAATTTTACCTTACGCAATATCTCCACACCTCAGTTGTCTGCTTTGAAACCCGCACGTCTGAAAAATCTGAACGCCGGACTCGAAAAAGCACGGAGGGCATCTTACGCATTAGCAAGAGAACGTTTTCGCGCCAATCCATGACTATCTACCAGGGCTGTTCACTTTCCCCAGTCAAGTCTTGGAACAATGACCCCATTCGGGTAGACTTGAATTCGCGTCTTTTCCTGGTATCCCTTTTACGAGACTCAACCGATGCAGGCTTCTCTCCTCCCTCCCGCTAACCTTCCAGATACTATTCCTGAGGCGTTTTTCGCACTCTCCGCCATCGCTGCCGATCAGGTGGTCGTGCAAATAAAAGAAGTGGAGGGCTACCGCCGTCACACCTACCGTGAAGTGTCGAAGCTTGTTCAGGGATTGGCGAGCAGCCTTGTTGAACATGGGTTACGTCCGGGACATCGCGTCGCCATCGTGGCTGAAAATTGCCCGGAATGGGTAATTGCCCATCTCAGCATCCTCACCGTCGGCGCAACAGCCGTTCCACTGGATATTCAAATGCCACAGGAACAACTATTATCCTTTCTTACCTCTTCCAATAGTCGTTTCGTCTTCGTCAGCTCAAAAACGGTGGACTTGGTTCGAGAACTTCCGGGGACAATCACCATTGTAAGCATGGAGCCCGTTACGAAATCTCCCCACCTATCCATGAAAGACCTGATGGCACAGGGACAGCAGAAACCACCCATCGAGGTACGGGTGAATCCGGACGACGTGGCTTCGTTGCTCTACACCTCTGGCACAACAAAAAAACCCAAAGGCGTGTTACTCACCCACGGTAATTTTATGGCCAATGCCAAGGACATTTTGGGGAAAAATTTAGCGGGGCCGGAAGACAACTTTTTAGTGATGCTGCCTCTTCACCACGCCTATCCCTTCATGATTGCCTATCTGGTCCCCATTCTCCTAGGTGCCAGAATGACCTTCTTACAATCACTCAAGGGGCCGGATCTGGTGCAATGTCTTCATGAGACCGGGATCACGATCGTCGTGGGTGTCCCTCAAATTTTTGCCATGATTCGTCGGTCAATATTTGAAGAACTCGACCGGCGGCCCGCGTTCGTCCGGCCGCTCATCAGGCTTCTCCTCTGGTTGTCAGATTTTGTGAGAACCCATACCGGATGGAATCCTGGACGACGGCTTTTTGCGCCTGTTCATCACCGATTTGGTTCCTCGCTTCGGCTTCTGTGCAGCGGCGGAGCCAAGCTCGATCCACAAATCTCAAACGACTTAGGTAGTCTTGGATTTACCATTCGTGAAGGGTACGGGCTCACTGAAACGGCGCCCGTCATTGCCTTCAGTTCCTTGTCTCGACTCAAACCGGGTTCCGTCGGTCCACCACTCGCCAGTGTTGAGGTGCGAATCAATAAGCCCAACGAAGCAGGAATAGGGGAAGTGGTCGTCCGGGGACCCAATGTGATGAAGGGCTATGACCAAGCACCGGCTGAAACCGCAGAGGCTATTCGTGATGGCTGGTTTTACACCGGAGATCTGGGCTATCTAGATTCGGACGGATACCTGTTTCTCACCGGGAGGATCAAGGAGCTTATCGTCACACCTGGAGGGAAAAACATTCTTCCCGAGGAATTGGAAGTCGCATACCAACAGAATCCCGCGATCGCCGAACTCTGCATACTGGGACTACCGCGCGCCGGAGAGGAGGGCGAACATCTTCATGCTGTGGTCGTGCCAAACTTTGATTATTTACGAGAGCACAAAGTCCATGATTCCGCGACCTACATTAAAGACGCGCTTAATAGTGTCGCCGCCACTCTTCCCTCCTACAAAAGGATCAGTGGTGTGACCTTCATCAAAGAACCCCTCCCACGCACGCGCTTAGGAAAAATCCAGCGACACCTTGTTCATGCCATGATGCAAGTTAAGCAGACTGCCCTTGAACCCGCACCGGAGCAAGAACCTGAGACCGACCAGGAGATTCGCCAAACAACCATCGGTCAGGCGGTTACGCAAACGCTTGTCGGGCTGGTTTCGCCCGATCGAGCCCTACGATTAGACGATCACCTGGATCTGGACTTGGGATTCGACTCGTTGAAACGGGTCGAATTTCAAGCAGCCCTCGAAAGCCGCTTGGGACCCGTCCCGGAAACGTTCATGGGAGAAGTCGTCACGGTACGGGATGTCATAACAAAACTCATGGCCATCGAACAGGTTCCCCCTGAACCTACAGAAACCACCACCTCTTGGCATCAGATCTTCGAAACTCCACTCCCCCCATCCTTGAGCAAGACGGTCCTCGCCCCGCTCTCCAAAGGGAATAAAATCATCGGTCGGATAGGAATGGCCATTATCGAAAGCTTCTCCCGTATGGCCTTCCCATTGACCGTCAAAGGAATCAAAAACCTACCACATGAGGGGCCTTTTATCCTGGCGGCCAACCATTTGAGTTTTATTGATCCCTTTATTATTTTGGCCACCGTGCCACGATCCACGTTTACACAACTCTACACTCTTGGCTGGGAGCCATTTTTTCGCTCACGATTTCGTCGATGGGTAGCACGCGTGGGTCACGTGATTCCTGTGGGGCCGGAGACGCCTTTGGCCACCGTCCTCAAAGCATCAGCAACACTTCTTCGGAGCGGGAAAAGCCTCCTGATTTTCCCGGAAGGAGAACGGAGCCTTGATGGGCAGCTTCTTCCATTCAAGAAAGGCCTCGGGGTTCTTGCCTGTGAATTACACATCCCCATTATCCCGGTCAAAATCGAAGGAAGTTTTCAGGTCTGGCCCCCAGATGCCAAGACACCTCAACGTCATCCCATATCCCTCACCTTTGGCCAAAGCCTTAGCGTGCCCCCATCCATGCTCGAAACATGGAGAAGCAAAGGGGAAGACCCCTATTTAGCAGCGACCCAGTTAGTCCGTGACACAGTGGCATCCCTTTAATCCCAAAAGACTGGGTTTTCGAGTGGCGAAGCGACCAATCTGAAAAAAAATGACCATCTTGTTGGGAGGGACTTGGCGATTCAACGTGTGGGAGAAGGCTGAAAATTTGTCATTTCAGGGTCGAAAGAGACTATGAGGTTTTCTTCAGAATTCATAAGAGCTCATAGATGAAGGGCTTCCCGAAGAGCCCTCGCTAAGTCTTTGATCAACAAAGGCTTTAAAAGAAAAGCACGGATCCCCATGGCTTTGGCCTTTTCCGGGGTCATACTGTGACTAAAGCCCGTACACAGAATAATGGGCACATCGGACCGGAGCTGTAGCATTTCACCCGCAAGAGCTTCGCCGGTCATGTTAGGCATAGTTTGATCAGTCACAACCGCATCAAAACGAAAGGGGTCGGCCCGAAAAGTTTCCAGGGCTTCAATGCTACTCGTGCACACCATAACCTCATAGCCTAAACTTCTCAGGGTCTCCTCTCCCAGCCTTGCAAGGGGCTCCTCATCCTCCACAAAAAGAATATGCCCCCGGCCAATGAAAATTTCCTGTTGTAATGGAATGTCATCCCCCTGATGACCCCTTGCCTCCATCTCCGGGAAATAAATGTTAAAGGTTGTTCCCTGTCCCGGTTCACTCTCCACCTTAATGACACCGCCATGACTGATCACGATTCCATGAACAACGGCTAAGCCCATTCCCGTCCCTTCACCGACTTCCTTCGTGGTATAGAATGGATCAAAGATGCGTTGAGCCACCTCCGGAGTCATGCCAGATCCAGTATCTCGAACGGTCAGGCGTATATAGGCACCTCCCTTCGGATAAGGGTGTATTCCTATCCCATCAGGTTCACCAGTCACATGCTCCACCTTCAACTCAAGGATACCTCCCCTCACCCGCATCGCATGTTCGGCATTGGCACAGAGGTTCATCAACACTTGGTGCATTTGAATAGGATCTCCTAGTATGATTGAAGTAGCCTCAGCGAAATTCTGACGAATGTCGATAGTCGCCGGTAACGTCGCGCGCAGGAATTTGCAAACTTCTTTGACCACCAGTTGAAGATCAAGTGGCTGCCGTATTTGCTCGGTTTGACGACTAAATGCCAATATTTGTTGAACCAACTCCTTGGCACGCTGCCCGGCTACCATCACCTCCTCAAGATTCCTTTGAGCCCCTTTATTGTCCCTGGTACTGAGTTTGGCAAGCTCAGCATAGCCAAGGATCGCCATAAGAATGTTATTGAAATCATGGGCAATTCCGCCAGCCAAGGTCCCAATTGCCTCCATTTTTTGAGATTGTCGAACCTGATTCTCCAACTGTTTCAATTGAGTGATATCCGTGTTGGATCCAAACCATTTCACCACCTGCCCCTCTGAATTAAAAACCGGAAGAGCCCGCCCGAGATGCCATCGGAAGGAATGGTCTGACCCCCGCAGTAACCGAAATTCGATTTCGTAGGGTTGGTTGGTTTCGCGTGCCCTGGCCCAGCAATCCAGACATCCCGGCAAATCATCCGGATGCAGAAACCGCTGCCACCCCTGACCGATCATCTCCTCAAAGGGATAGCCGAAATACTCGAGAACCCGTGGATTGACATAATCTAAAGAACCATCAGGACGTGCCGTCCATACCTGCTGAGGAATTGCTTCATTTAAATGTCTGAACCGTTCTTCACTCTCCTGGAGAACGGTCTCTGCCTGCTTAGACTGAGTAATATCAAAGATCACTCCACGCAATTTCACAGGCTGATCATGTTCTACCACCACGGTCACCAGATCTCTCAGCCAGATCATCTCCCCGTTCTTCCTGAAAAATCGGTATTCTATTTGATGGTTCTTTTTCTTAAGGATGGCTTCCCGGCAATATTCCATCACCCGGCTCTTATCAGCTTCATGAAGATGACCCCAGAAAAAATTGGGAGATTCTAACCATTCTTTTATGGGGTATCCCAACAGACGTTCGGCCTGTTGACTGACAAAGGTCAACCGATAAGAAGGAAACTCACACTCCCACACAATCCCCTCAAGTGAATCGACTAATGTCAAAAAATCCTCT
>DOFS01000505.1:11521-23454 GCA_003523945.1 Nitrospiraceae bacterium
ATTCCCATCCTGCCAAATTGGGGTGCTGGTATAGTCCACCGGAAAACTGGTGCCGTCTTTGCGCCACAAGACTTCTTCCTCCACCTGCCGAATAACCCCGTCTGAAAACACGGCATACATGGGACAGGCTTCACTGGGATAGGGAGAACCATCCGGCTTAGAATGATGGACGGTTCCATGCATAAAGGATCCGATGAGTTCCTGGGGTTCATACCCCAACATTTTTGCCCCAGCCGGATTCACAAAGGTCGTCCGACCCTTTAGATCCAATCCATAAATCCCGTCACCTGCCGATGACAGAATCAGTTCGTTCTGACGAGACAACTGTTTAGCCTGCTCCTCAGACTTTTTCCGTTCCGTGATATCGTGTGTGACAGCCAAATGTTCAACTTCATTCGTGATGGGATTCTTGAATGGCACTGCATAGGTTTCTATCCAACTTCTAGTGCCTTTGAGGCCCTGGACCTCAAATTGAAGGGTCTGCTTCTTCCCCTGTATCACCTCGTGATGCATCTGCTTAAAGGCATCTAAATGTTCCGGCACCACGATCTCAAACACCGATTGCCCGAGCACGTCAATGGCATTTTTCGCCTCGATTAATTCCAACCCCGCCGGATTGATGTGCAGCAGGGTTCCATCAGCGGCAACCCGTTTAATGCAACCAGGTCCCAACTCAAAAATAAGGTGTAACAGGGTTTCACGTTCTGTCCGTTCCAATTCCGCCTGTTTCTGCTCAGTAATATCTTCCGAAATTCCCAATAGATATTGAGGGGTTCCCTGTTCATCTAAGATTGGAATTTTCTTGGTATGCAGGTACCGTGTCCCGTGAAATTGGGTGTGAATCACTTCCTCGGGGATATCAATCAGGGTTTTACCTAATAAAACTTCTCGATCCTTCCTGGTGTAAAAGTCTGCTTCCGATTTGGGGAAAATATCGTGATCGGTCTTCCCGATCATCGCTTCCTTGGGATAGCCAATAAGCTCTTCCCCTGCTTGGTTGAAGCGGATAAAGCTGAGATCTTTGGCATCTTTAACGAAAATCATATGCGGAAGATTATCTACAATGGAGGTCAAAAACTTTTGGCTGTCCTGCAAATGGATCTCTGCCTGTTTTCGGGTGGTGATATCTTGAACGATGACGAGCATTCGTTGGGGAAGACCATTCTGGTCTTTAATAACCTGCCCCTTGCAAGCGACCCACCGGACCTCCCCGGTTGGCCACACGATTCGATGCTCGACCTGGTAAGGCGACCCGTTCTCCAGCGTTTTCCCGATCATTTCCTTTACCATCGGGCGATCCTCAGGATGAATACAGTTTTCGTAAGCCTGAAATGTTTCATTGAGCATCCCGTGAGCTAAACCAAAGAGCCCGGCAACTTCTTCCGACCAGATGAGATGACCGGTTGGGATATGCCAATCCCAAATCCCCATATTTCCCGCTTTCAAGGCCAGCGTCAGTCGTTGCTCACTTTCGGAAAGCAATACCTGCGTGCGTTGCTGTTCGAGCTGACGTTGCGTTTCACTGGAGTTGAGGGCCTCTTCCGCCTGCACGGCCTTCCAAGTTAGATTCTTGGTCGCAACCGCCCGGTGCACCATCTCAATCAGCTCTTGCCGGTCATATGGTTTGATCAGGTGGGCAAATGCGTGATATTGCAGGGTGAGAATTTTTTCCTTTTGGTCGCCATGCGCGGTGAGAATGATCACGGGAAGGGTGGCATCCTGACCATGCAGCCGTTGCAGGACCGTCAGGCCATCAAGGTCAGGCAGACCTAAATCCAGAATGACCGCACTGTATGGGTGAAGGGGGAACACACGACCCAAGGCTTCTTTTCCGGTTTCCACCGCTTCCACCTGATAGCCTTCGTTGCCCAGTAAATCGCTGAGAGCCAGACAAATGTCCGTCTCGTCATCCACAACAAGGATTGTCGGTTGGGGGGTCCTCACGGCCTCCATATTTCTTCCTTTATTTTTCCCCTTCTACCCAAAACCTACCCCAAAAATGTCCCTCAACAGAGGAGCTTGGCGGAATCGTGGACTTATTGTACGCCTTTTGGATTAAGGGGGAAAACCCATTGGCTTATCAGGGATCTCAGGGACCGTTTTCCCTCTTGAGGGTTTCCTCGGCTATGAAAATAAGTGCACCCCCTTGGACGTCAACAAAACCAACGGTCGGGCAACCTTTGACGTCAGGTGAGGATTATAGATAGAGAGCAGATTTGGAAAGGTGCTGTCTGGGGGTAATCCTGATCCAGTCTTATGGATTCTCTCGCCTTGAGGAACGTGGACATTCGTCTGAGCCTTAAATTGACAACGCCAGATTAGGAATTTCCCTGGCATGGAGCCGTATGTTCGATTTTCCCTTAACCATTCATGGAGACATCCAGAAGCATTTCGAGAGCACCAAAGGACAGAGAGGCGCACAATCGGGCGGGTGTGTTTGGCCAGAGAATCCTGGGAAAACACCGATTGGCTGCATCAACACATGACCAGAGTGCAAGAAGGACCCTTTGTAATCTTTGAAGGTGGCCTGAGGATGAGGAGCGCTTCAGCATTCACCCAAAGGAATTGGCCGCTAGGACAATTCTTATCATCCACAAATCTACTTGGTCTCCCGGATGGGAAGGATTGATTGGGAGAAGGCACCAGGTGCTTCATCAACCTTGAAACACCTGGTTGGTTCACATGATCAGGGTTTTATCACTTGAATAAGTTCTTCCCGTTCCCCGGTATCCAGATTAATCACCAAAATATTCCCTATGCCAGGGGCATAGAATTTTTTCTCAACGTGGCCGGGCTCGATGGGGAGAAAATCATGCGTCACGACGCACCCCTCTGCACAATTGGCGGCGGGAACTATTTCCGCCGTTTCCGTCGTGGAAATGACCTCGCCCATATCCTCAGCTTCCCCCAATGCGAATTCCTGTCGGTAGATGTCTCCCACTTCAGGTTTACCTTTCATAATGATTCCCGGTTGAGCGTCATCAACTCCGCCCTTCCAGGACCCATCTAAATTGGCAAGTTCTCCATCTTCAAAATTTTTCGAGATCTCTCCAAAATACCAAACATTGCCGAATATATCCTGAGCGTACCAATCGAAGGTATCTTCAATGATTTCCCCGTTTTCCTCAACCACGTCGCGGATCACCGTGCAGTGGACACCAAGGATTTCTTTCGTGTCGTCCGTCACGGTCACGGTGATGGTCTCCTCTCCTGACTTGAGAATACGGACTAGCCCTGGGATTAACGGAAAATACGAATTGGGTGCAGCGGCTGCCGCCTCGGGACTTAAAAACCGAGAGGGATCGATATGAGGCACATAGGGATCTTCTCCCACCGATTCACAGATATTTAATCGCGCTCTTATCTGTTGCCGACACAAGGACCGTGCCTCTCGCAGGTCGGCTTTCGCTTCTCGAATACAGGAGCGAGAATCCCGTTGGCTTTCATTATTGATGCAATTGCCATAGGCAATCCAAAAATTGTCCTTAATGTCATAACCGCAGGCGTTGAACGTGGCATGGGCGGTATTGGAGCAAATTTGCGGGCCATCATGTTCCCGGGTAAATTCTTCGTCGTCTCCTTCATGATCATGTCGGTCAATCGCCCAGGCTGAAAATCCAGGTGAGATGGTCACCAGGGCTACAAGGCAGGGAATCATCCAGAGAGAGACCATCCAGGATTTCGAAAACCGCACCGGACGTGTTGATAGCCAACGAGTAACCGGAGAAAAGGGAAGTTGTGGGTGTGATCCGATCATAATAGTTCTCCTTCATACAAGGTGAAAGGGTCGCCCATTGATTCATCAAGCAAAAGATACAGACCAAAAATAATCGGAAGCTGATCGGAGGATTAAGAGCCGGTAATGTGGAAAGGGGTGGGGGATAGGGTTAAGGCAGAACGTGGTCGACGGGAAGATTCACAAGAAAGGTACTGCCAGTATGCAGTTCACTGGTCACATGAATATCACCTCCATGAGACTTGGCGACGGTCCAGGCAAAACTTAATCCAAGCCCACACCCATTGATAGGGGACCGGCTGTGATCACATCGAAAAAACCGGTCAAAGACCCGGCCAAGATCAGAGGAGGGAATACCCACTCCCGTATCAGCAATGGTGAGTCCATAATGGGAGTCGTGGCGTGAGAGTATGATCCGAACGGTTCCTTGCGGCCCGGTATATTTCACGGCGTTATCCAGGAGATTCGCCACCATCCGTTGGAGATTCTGTTTATGGCCAAATAGGTAACAGTCAGGTTCAAGAGAGCATGAAAGCTGAATACCCTTTTCCTCTGTCACTGGTTCAAACAACTCACAAAGATCCGTCACCAGCCGGGAAAAATCCACACGGTCGTTTTTCAGAGAGGAGGCTCCTGCTTCAATTTCCGCCATATCCAACGTGATATTGATCATCTGCATCAGCCGGTCACATTCCTTCAGGGTATTTCCCGCTATTTTCTGGTAATCCCCATTTGTGAAGGATTCCGCCATGGCCGTTTCCGACATCGCACGAATACGGGCAATAGGGCTCCGAAGATCATGGGCAATATTATCTGTCATTTCCCGCATTTCTTGAATCAAACGCTGAATTCGTTCCGCCATGGCATTAAAGGTGTCTGCCAGCGATTGGATTTCTTCACCGTGGGGTTTGAAGGTCACCCGGCGATCCAGCTCCCCCTTCCCAAGGTCCCTGGCTGCACGGCCGACCTCTTCAATCCCGGCCACCGCTTGACGGGCAATGAGCCATCCCACTCCACAGGCCAGAGGAATACCTACCGCCATGATCGCTCCAAGGACCACCACAAATATCTGCATAATTTCCTGGATTTTCTCTTTCGATTCTCCGATTTGGATCACGGCATCCGAACCGATCTGGCCAGTGATTATTCGGACCGGATAGTCCTGACTGGAAATCGTTCGGGTTTCCAACACAGGCTGAGACGGCGGTCGGGCAAGAGGAGTCCTTCCTGCGTCAATCTCCTTCCAGTGAGAAAATTCTGAACTGAAGAACGCATGTCCTTCTCCCGTGAACAAACGAAAAAAAATCTCACTATCCTCACTCGAAGCCATCTCCCGTTCAATTTCCTGAATCACCTGTTCCAGATTGCCCTCTTGGTACAATTCCTGGAAATCCGCGACATCTTCCTGCAAGTCCGCATCCAGGCGACTGTTCAAAATGGATTGAGTCGACACATACAGGATGAGGAGGGCCGCCACGAAACACACCAAAAAAGCCGAAACATACCATAGCGTCAGCCGGAAGCTGAGTGTATTGGGAAGTTTAATCATGAGGCATTTTGAACACGTAGCCCAATCCCCTGATGGTCTGAATCAAGGGAGGGTCAAAATCCTTATCCACCTTTTCCCGCAATTTGCTGATCCTGGCCTCGACCACATTCGTGCCAGGATCGAAATTGTAATCCCACACGCGTTCCATAATCATGGTTTTCGACACCACATGTCCTGCGTGTCGCACCAGATACTCCAAGAGGGCAAACTCCTTTGGCTGCAGATCAATTTTTTTCCCTGCCCGTGTTACGGTGCGTGCCAGGAGATCCATGGAAAGGTCATGAAATGTCAGGCTCGTGGGTTCGGCAATATTTTGGGCTCGTCGTAGGAGAGATTCAACTCGTGCCAGTAACTCGCTGAAGGAAAACGGCTTGGTTAAATAATCATCCCCGCCATGCCGAAGACCTTGAATACGGTCATCCACTGTTCGTTTCGCACTCAAAATAATAATCGGCACGTTTTTTTTGCGCTCCCGGAGCCGATCTATGATTGAAAGGCCATCAAGATGAGGGAGCATAAGATCCAGAATAGCCACATCATAGTTACCCTGAAAGGCTGCCTGGAGTCCCGTACGCCCATCTTCAAAATGATCGATGACATGTCCGGCCTCTTTCATGCCTTTTTGAATGAAATCGGCAATAATCAGATCGTCTTCAATTAAAAGAATTTTCATGACATTTCTTGAGGCATATCATACCGGTTGAGTGTATGTGTGAATATCTTGCCTGGGGAGGTTTACGTCACGTCAAGACACTTCTCTCATTTCACCCTGCTTAACGATTTGAGCAACCATCCAATGCATAAAGGAAATTGTATCGTATTAATTTCCGATTACCACATTACCATATGATGAACCGGCCGAAATGCCATTGCCCGAGCTGCTCCATTCCTGCACGATTTGGTTCCAAGGCCCACTCCAATAAAGACACGATTGGGACTCTTCCACATGATTTACAAAACACGAGTCGCGGTAGGGAGTATCGGCGGCCTGCTGGTGGCTTTGTTCCTCTTTCCTCACGAAGGAATAGCAGCAGAGGCCCCTTCATCTACTCCCAAAAGCGCTAGGCCCGACCAGGTGAGAATCTATCGGAGTCCTGAAGAACGGAGAGATGCCGGTCTGGGGACCCAGGTCACGGATTGGTTGAGAATCGGAGGGGTAGCTGATTTGGGGCAGGAAATCCAACACAATAATTTTAAGGGAACTGGAGATGTTCTCACCCGGGACAACCCGCAATTATCCATCGAGATGGGATTCGAGGTGAACTACCACGACTGGTTGGAAGCGGAAGTCCTCTTTGCCATTGATGAAAGCGGGAATCGGCACTTTCAGGAATTGGACGAGGGACTCATTGGCGTCAACCTTGGGGACTTTGGGGCCAAAATTGGCTGGCTCTATGTCCCCTTCGGCGCCTATTACAGCCACTTTGTCACCGGACCTTTGCTGGAAGTCGGCCAAACCAGAGGTGCCGCTTTGGTCGTGGACTACACATTTTTTGATTCACTGGAAATCGCCAGTTACCTGTTCGGCAGCAGAGCGGACAAACACAAAAACCATAATGAGCTGGATTGGGGTATTAATCTGGAGTATGTCTCAAAGGATGAATCCGTTCGCATCGGTGTGGGCTATCTCTCCGACCTTGCGGAGAGTGATGACAATATCCTAGAGGATTTTAAGAGAACCTTTCGGCGACGGGTCCCGGCCTGGGAGGCCTATGCCCTCTTTGGAATGACCCCCTTTGAATTCACAGCCGAGGTCCTGCAGGCCACACGAACATTTAAGGAATTGCCGGATAACGAAGATAAACCTTTTTCCTATAATATTGAACTAGCCTATTTTCCCCTACGCAGTTTGCAATTTGCGGTCCGGCTTGAGCATAGCGAAGAATTAAGCGGAGAACCTGCCTGGCAATATGGCATCGCAACTACCTGGGCTCCCCTGGAAAGGTTGACGGTATCCTTGGAATATTTATACGGCAAATATAAAAAAGGATTTGCTCTGGACGACAACGACCATCCACAGGTCAGCCATCATTTTGCTGCCGGTCAGATCACCATAGGGTTCTGAGGGTCTCTTCTTTTGGTAAGGCAAATCGGGGTTGAAAGAATTGGCCGTGTCTTCTTCAACCGCCTCTATCCTCAACGTCTTTTCCACCCTGTATCTCACAATTGTTTTTTGAATCATTTCTCAAATTTTTGTGTGTATTGAGGACCAACTTGCCGATGCAGGAGGCACTCTTTGCCCAGCGCCTCTCCCTCCTTTTTCATTCCTACACCAAATTTCCTTTATTTTATGGGTTTCTCCTTGCTTGAATGGCGGCACGAAACTTGAGAATGCACTATGCCGTATTGACGTTTCACAACGCTTCCAGGCAGAAGCCGTGGGTATTACTTTTGAGACGCTGAGGACAAGGTGACCCCTACGTTTGGTCTGTGGGAGTTTTTGAGCCGTGACGTGTCCTTCCTGGGAGGGCCGTACAGCCCCATGCTGAGCTGGCTGGGGTCTGGTGGAATTGTGCTATTTTTTCTGTGGCACATCCTTAAGATTCGAAAAGAGACGGCTTCGGTTCTACGGGCGTTCGATCGAATACGCCCAATGTTACGGAATCTCGCCAACGAGCGAAGAGAGATCGATCGCGATCGTTTCACACATCACCAAGGGAAAGGCTTCCCCACTCACGTAGCCCGGACTGCATCCTCTTCCAGCCGGCTTGACTCTGACGACATCCGAACGCTCGACTCGGGCATGCAACAGGAGCCCATGTTTCACGGCCCCTGGGCGCAATACCGAATGACATTGATTCTGGAACAAGTCCCTTGGTTTGTTGATCCTCGTATATTCAGCACAAGGCCGGCTGCAGAGGTATTTACTCAAGAAGCCCTCATCGCCAAGCACGTGAATCTGACTTTCTATCGGCAATTTCCTTCTCTGGTTACCGGCCTCGGGCTCCTACTGACCTTTCTCGCCTTGTTTATCGGCCTTGGCAAGCTTCATGCTGACGGGAGTGAGATTGTGGGAATTCAGGGTCTGATTAACGGGCTGGCCGGAAAGTTCCTAACCTCGATCGTCGGACTTATCGCGGCCAATGTCTTCACCTTTCTTGAAAAACCTCTGCTGGCTAAACTGCAGGCTGGTCATCACACCTTCCTCAGCCTCATCGATGAACTTTTTCCTCGAAAAACCATGGAACAAATGTTAGAGCAACTCACAGGCGCCCAAAGCAAGTCCCCGAGAGACCAAGCGTCTCCAGGGGAGGGAAGCCGCGGACACCTTGTTGAATGGGGGACAGACGGATTTGCGGGCCCGACCGCCAATTTGACGGCCGCGATTCAGTCGTTAATGACCTTGCAAAAGGAGGATCATGCCGAAATCCGACGAACGATGTCAGAACTTCCACGCGTCATTACAGACCGGTTTCATGGCCCCCTGAACGAATTGACTGAGGCCATTTACGAACTCACCAAATTGCTCAAGGATACCAAACCTCATCCCATGGAGACGGATTCTACGTTTAAAGATCGGCCCCCTCTCTGGAAATCTTCCGCCTTCCCTCGGGCTCCTTCCATGATCAGTTTTTTTGATAAAATCGGGTCCTGGCCAAAACGGCCGGGGCTGGCTAGACACCGGCGGACGGGATGAGTTCCCCGACGGATCACGATACCTCCGGTTCTCCGACGACGGGCGGGGTCATTGATCTCATGACCTCACTGGCCATGATCTTCATCCTGCTCTTTGCGGCCTTTATCACCCAAACCTCCTCCGAAGCCCAATCGCAATTACAAGAACACAAAGAAAATGTGCAGGAAGCCCTTCGGGACCACCTGAAGCGATTAGGACTTACCCTGGATTCCGATCCCCAAGATCCCCTCACGCTTCTCATCGTCGTCCCCGACAATAAACTCACCTTTGAGTTCGGCCAAAGCATACTTTCTCATGACGCCGTTCAGTTTTTACAGGAGGCGATGCCGTTCTACGCGGCCGTCTTATGCGGACCCTTACGCGACAAGATCGATTCCTTCGCAATCCAGGGTCACACCGACGATCGCGGGGACGATGCCTATAATTTAAAATTAAGCCAGGAGCGATCCCTGGCCGTAATGGTGAAGGGGCTAGAGGCCATTGAGGTTCAAGAGCCGTCGGCTTATCAATGCTTCCAAGCCATGACGTCAGCTTCCGGCCGTGGCAGACAAGACTTGATCTACGATGGGAATAGCAGGGTGAACCGGGAGAAGAGTCGCCGCGTGATCTTTAAAATCCGCCTCCGTTCAACCGAACAACGTCGCATGGCTGAAGGGCTGCCCACAATTCTTCCATCGTCGTAGGCTCCGATTAACCTGCCAATGTGATTCCCAACTTTACACAGTCACCACTATTTTCCCTTTTTGCTGGTTGGACACCATATAGCGATGCGCTTCCGCAATTTCGGCCAAGGGGAACGTGCGATCGATGATCGGTTTTAAAGCGCCGGATTCCAATCCCTGGTAAATATAGTCTTTCCCGCGCTTCAACATTTCCGGGTTTTTGACGATCTCAAACAGCGTATAGCCTCGTATCGTTAATCCTTTTGCCAGTGCGGGGAACAAGGGGAACGGAGTTGGGTGTGGTGCCAATGCCCCATATTCAAAGATAATACCGCCAGGTGCGGTGACGGCGGCAAGTTGTTCCAGCAAAGGCCCCGCCACTGGATCAAACACCAACCTCGCGCCTTTTCCAGAAGTGAGAGTCATCCCTTTTTCCACCAGATCCTCGTCATCAGTCACGACCACATGATCCGCTCCCGCTTCAAGAAGAAAGGCTTTTTTATCTGCCCCACGAGTCGTCGCAATCGCGATTCCTCCCATAGCTTTGACGATTTGAATGGCCGCCAATCCCACACTGCTGCTGGCTGCCGTAATCAAGACCGTGTCGTCTTTTTTCAGTCGGCCATATTCAATGAGTGCCCCAAAGGCCGTCATGTATTGCATCCAGATGGCGGCCCCTTCAACGGCGGAGAGGTTGTCGGGATAAGGAGCGGCCGCAGAGGCCGGGACGATGGCACTCTCGCCATAGACACCATATTGACTCATGGGAAAAGACGGAATCGTACTCACCCGGTCACCAATCCGAAGGTCTGTGATGTCGGGACCGACGGCATCAATGACTCCTGCCGCTTCATACCCTATCCGAGAGGGCAGTTGAGGAGTCTCGAGGTATTGGCCTTTTCTCAGCATGACTTCGGCGCGGTTAAGGCCGATAGCCTCCACCTTCATGCGAACTTCTCCCTTGCCCGGTTCGGTTAAAGGTAACTCTTCAAGCTTCAGAACGTCAGGTCCGCCCGTTTGATGAAAGCGCACAATCTTCGGCATCAGCGACCTCCTGCTCTTTTATGCAACATTACGATTTGTAACGATCCGTCACAAATTTCACGATGTGATCCACGTCGTCACCCGCTTCCCACACTTTTTGAAGAAATTCAACGGGGTTGACTCCGACCTTTTTCAAAAATCGACGATCGCCACCACAACTATACATCAGATCGGGCGGCAATTCTCCACGAAGTTTGGCTCTGGCTTTTTCGATAATGCGGGGAAACCATTCCAGGCCTGCCAGAGAGTCATGGCGTGAAGGCAATTCACCCGTGCTGATCGTATGCTCAGAAATTATTCCCTGGTCTTCCTGAAAAAAATAGTCCCGTCTAATCTTGGTGATGGCGAGCACGGTTTCCGGATCGGGTTCTCCATCATCACACCAGTCCTCCACAAAATCGTATATTTCCTGTGGCGTAGCCCCGATCGAACGGAGAAAACCTTCCTCCTGTTTCGTAAACATCGCGTCCACATCTCGTTCCCCGTTCTGATAAGCCGTGACCTTGCGTTGAAAGAGGGCCCGAAATTCCTCCACCCATTCTACGGATTCATGCTTCATCGTTCGATGTTCCTTTGCAGCTTCTTGCTTACGATGGAGAGCCGCCCGGTTTACCGATCTAAATCTTGTTTCATTGAATTGTATTGATATTGTCATTTCTTTGTCCCCTATTCCAGCATTGCCCTTTACATTATTCTACTGACAATCGTTTACACAGGCACCGGGAATTGTCTGTTTAATTTCGCATTTTTGGCTTCCAATGCCGCTAAGCGGTCCCTAAGTGGCCGCAGGATCCGTTCAACGTCTTCTTGCGAATATTTCCTAGGAATGTGCTGCCGGCAATTGAGGTCCCAGGCTTCCACATGAAACCGAAAAACCCGTTCAGGTTTTCCCTTGTACCGGGAATCAGTAAGTTCCTCGAGCAAGGCGGGATCATCCTCAATCACCTCTGCGGTCCCCCAAATCTTGATCCGTGTTTGAGTTGCGTAATCCATCAAGAATAAAAAGGCTTGAGTATTTTCTGACAAATTTCCCAATGAGATGTATTGCCGATTGCCTGCAAAATCAGCAAAGGCTAACGTCTGCTCATCCAGTACTTTAAGAAAGCCTTTGGGTCCTCCTCGATGCTGAATATACGGTCTCCCTTCTGCACTGGCCGTGGCCAGATACAAGGAATCCTGCTCACCCAAAAAATCCGCAAGCTCTTTCGAAATGGTAGTTGACCATCCGTCTTTCTCTTCCATTCGTGCATAGTGCTGTCGCGACCCCAGTCGCCCCTGCACGGCTTTCACGGCTGGAGTAAAGGC
>DOFS01000383.1 GCA_003523945.1 Nitrospiraceae bacterium
AATTAAGTATTTAAACGGATAAAGTCGTCACGATTTTGATTGGCAGGCTGAATAGAGAAAGTGATTGAGTGCTTGACTGAAAAAACCCTGTTTAAGGATCCGCGAAGCGTATTGGACTAGGACCCGTTCAGATTAGGGACGCGACAGATCAAAATCTTGATACAACTGCCCACGTGATCAGCAAGATCAGTGTAAAGCCTTCCATGGATTTTCCTCTAATTACTTTCTTTTAATTTTATTAAGAATTTCTCTGTGTTCACCATACGCAATGACAATTCATTGATTTAAGGAGCGGTTCAAAGCTTCCCATTGCTAGGGTAACGCACTCATGTGTAAAGACCCCTGACCCCACAATCCTCGGGAAATTGAACGGCCCAAGGCATTAACAGATATCTAAATCCTCTCTTATTCCGTTGACGACCGCGTAGGCTGTATCAGGCCAAATCCACGTTTGGTTGTGGGGGCCATGTATTTGAATTCCGCTAAACACCGCATAAGCGATTGAAGTTTGTTCCACGGTTAATTGAATCATCCGTTCGAGATCTTCCCGGATGATGTTTTGGGCAATTTTGGTCAGGGAAACCAGATCAGGAACTTCTCCTTGACCTAACTTTCGAAACAACCGTTTCTTGAGGAGGCTTTGCTCAAGATCATCCTGATTCAGGTCAGGTTCAACCGAGCCCTGAGAGAAATCCTGCATCACGTTTAAGAGTGCTCCGCAGGCATGAGACATTTCATGCCGACCGGGACGACGGCAATTCCCGGGTACCCCGTATTCATCGATTCCAATATGAGGAAAGGCAAAATAGATGTAGCGTTCCTTGCCATCGAGATTTGGTGCGTGTTGATGAGCCGCCTTGAATCCTGTGACCCCAAGGTACAGCATTCCAGCCAAGCTGGAAAAATTGAACAAGCTGTGCCAGCTTTTATTTAGGCTATTGATGAACGGGCGAGTCATTTCATCACGGCAAAGACTGGCACAGGCCATTGTATTATCTGGACCAAATCCAAGCGGGTGTAATATCTGTATGGAGTGGTCGATGAACAGTTCACTGGGAAACGAACCCGGAAAATGCAGTCCTAATGCATTCTGGAAACTGTGTGTTTCTAAGGGGTGCTCAGTTGAAGTCACAACTGCGTCCCCGAGTGTTTGCATGGTAATGGAAGCTCCTTTTCCCGTTGGTCATTGGTCGTATCTGTATTTCCAAATCACAGGCTATATGAAGCAAAAGAAGTACCATTTTTGTTTATGCCGGATTCCACGGATAAGATGTCGATTTCAATGCGATTTTTGTTGTATGTGCATCTAATGGTAAGGAAGGAAAACCTGGAAGCGTGCGAAGCTGCACTATGCGGTGTGTGCTAAAAATTTCCTCGTTATGTTCGAATTCTGTTTAAAAAAATCCGGAAAAATGTCCTGTTCATCAAATTCTTATGGCAAAATTACTTGGAAGAAAAAGCTTGGGCGGATCCGGTAGGAAGGTTCTTCTCCAATTACACATACCCACAATTCAGGAAAGATTCTTGGAAATACTGGAAAATGATTTAGTCTGAAGGGTTGCAAACTTTGGGTAAGACAATGATGCCCTCTACCAAGGGCCGAAATCCTGTGGCCGTGACCCGAGAATGTGCGAAACCCCTAACGCGAATCGCAAGAAGAATGGACCAAACGGGAAAGGGCAAATCAAAGCAGAGACTGCTCGACTTTACCTCTCAGGATGATTCTGCGGAATTGGGGAATTTTTTCCGTAATGTGAGGTGTTCATCCAGTGCCTGTTTAGAAAGGTGGAGATAGCGAGCCGCCTGGTCTTTGTCCTGTTTGGTGAATCGCAGGACTTCATCGATCACCATGGCCTGGATGTCTTGCAGGCTGTGTAGGCCAATCTCAAAAAGCACCCGGCCGGTATTAGGAGAAATCCCTTCTCCGCCGCCGTCTGTATGTTGAGAGTAAAAGTCCAGAGAAGTAAGAACAGGGCCCTGAGAACACAGTACCGCTCTTCGAATCATTGCCTCTAATTCTCGAATATTCCCAGGGAACTGGTAGGAATTTAGTAGAGGGGGTACTGAAGAATCAATGTCGAGTTTCGGACGGCCGATTTCTTCACCATAGGCATGAATGGTTTTGATAACCAAGGGAATAATGTCTTCTTTACGGTCACGAAGAGGTGGAATGGAGATCTGCTGTTTTTCAAGTAGGGAACGTAACTCTGGATGGAATATTTCCTCATGGCCTTTGTGCTCCAGTGGAGTGGCGCTTGTCATTATAATTCGATTATGGAGGGGCAGACGGTCAAATCCTCCCATCCGACAAAATGAACGGGTACGGATGGCCTCGGCCAACCCTCCTTGAACGGGAATGGGCAGGTGTTCAATCTCATCAATGAACAGAGTTCCCCCATCGGAATGTTCAATCGCTCCCGGAGTCGCTTGATTGGCACCACTAAACGCTCCGCGTTCATATCCAAATATTTGCGGTTCAATGAGTGATCCTCGATGTTCGTTGCAGCTGATCGCGACAAACGGACCGAGATGTTTGTGGCTGTTATAGTGAAGAATGCGTGCCAAGAATTCTTTCCCCGTCCCCACCTCTCCGTGGAGAAACACCAAAGGAGCGTCCTCGGCGTCGAAAAATTTGAGTTGTTCAACGACCTTGGTCATGGCTGGACTCCTGGCGATCACATGATCCCAGGAATATTTCCGTTGTTTCTCGGACGCGGAAAACTCAATTCGGCGCCTGAGCTCGAGGAAGGTCAGGGCTCGGTGTAAAGCCGGCTCAACCGTGGAAAAATCAATAGATTTAATCAAGAAATCATAAGCCCCAAGCCGCATCGCCTCCACCGCATCCTCGACGCTACCATAGGCAGTCAACATGATAATCAGGGTTTTCGGGATTGTTTGCCGTATCTGCCGTAAGGTGTCGATTCCATCCATTTCTGGCATTTTAAGATCCAGAAACAGCAAATCAGGGAGTTCATGTTCCAAGGCCTCGATGAGAGAGGCTCCTGAATGGAAGCTTCTCACAAGGTGCCCTTTTTTTACCAAACGGCGACTTAACGCGGAACACACGTTTTGGTCATCGTCGGTTACATAAATTGTCGCGCGCATAGCGGTCCTTGTTGCGGAAAAAAATTAAAGAAGTCCTCTCACGGCTTTCATTGTACTTTCACATCTCTGATCATCAAAATTCAACCCCACACAAATTTATAAGGACTAACACTCTATCAACATTGGTAGGGAAGGCGATCTTTTTGCGTTAATGGGGAAGAGAGCCTCCAACTTTCGTTCTGTACCCAAGGGGTAATTGGATATTGGTCAGAACTGAATTTTGGAGGATCCCCACGCCAATGAACCGGGAAGAGGCAATGTGTCAGATGTTAGTGCAAAGGTCGTACCTATAGGGCATCTCTGGATTCTCGAGAACGCTCAACCGATGAGCCTCACCAATAGCATCGTTTGTTTCCGCACTATTCTCAGTCATGTCCTCATCTTAAAGTTTGAGTCTTAATCCCGAACACAATCAGCCGGTGTGCGATGATGCACAGGACCGTGTGTGTGAATTAGCACCATATTCCGAGTTGTCGGGCCAATGCGTGAAGCCCGTGGCCAGGGAAAGAATTCAAAACAACATGGGCCACATGTTGAAAGCACACAGGATTCAATTCCATTTCCCTCAAAGTGGAGACATTTGGGATGTGCATAGAGAGGGCTTAACTTGTTGAACCCCTCTATCGCCATCTCAGATCCCTGAATTTTTTTTGGAAATTGGTATTAGTTTTGCGTTGCCAAATTTGAATTAGGAAGATTTTTGAAAATGAAAATTATCGTGTTCGGCTTATGTCCTGGATGGAGAATCGATGAAAAAATATGGAGTAGTGTGTTTCGCCCTCCTGCTCATGCTAGTGGGGGTGTTAGTGGAAAAACCTGCGCATGGGGCTGGAAATGGAAACCATTCCAAAGAATTCCCGAGTGATTTTGATCGCTTAAAAACAATTTTACAACAGCCTAATACCCTTTCTGCCTTGACCCCGGAATGGCTGGATTTGGGAGTTGAGCATCGAACCCGCTATGAAACGTTTGATCAAAGTTTTACGAAAGGCACTGCAGGAAGTAATCAGATGGTGGCTCAGCGGACGAGGATTTTGTTGGGAATTAAGGATATCTGGGATCCTATCCGATTCACACTGGAACTCGCGGATTTTCGCGCCCCTGTGGCTGATCGGGGGCAGGATCACAATCCCA
>DOFS01000005.1 GCA_003523945.1 Nitrospiraceae bacterium
TTACAATTTCTCTATGTGACCCTAAAAGCCCCACCTGGAGAAGCGATTTCTGAGACCAGATACGGATCAGATGGTGGGTATTCGAATGCGTCAGGCGAAACGGATTTAAATTCAGAACAGAGTAGGGATAAGGGGCAAGAAGAGGTGGATACTACTGATCCCTATCTTTCGCATGAGGGTGAGATCAGTGAAAATCCCCCACCCTCTGCTTCATCCTTCTCATCGTCGCCAGAAGAGAGCTCTGACTTTAGCGACCCGGTTGTGGGTCTTCCCATGGACATTCAGCCGGTACCAGCTGGGACTACGATGCCCATGGTGCCTGCAAGTAGTGGCGGTGGGATGGAGGTGACGACGCCGGCCGATTCACCGGACATGCCAATCATTCCAGCCACGGCCTATCCACCGATGGAGATTGAGCCCGTGCCAGACTACCTGCAAGAGGAGATGCTTCGAAATATGCAACCGTGATCGGAGGGTCGCTCGGCAAAAGGTATTGTGGCCACCGGGTATAACACCTTGAGAATATTATATGTAAATGTATTAGGCTGATGTGCAAGCGCGTGTCGAAAGGGCTGCTCCTTCCACATGCGCTTTTTTATGGAGAAATATGCATAAAACATTCTTGTGCAATGTTAGTTTATCGAGGAGCGGTTGATTGTGAGGCACTCTCTCCCCAGTCAATCGAAAACTGCCAATCGTCACTCAGGTCGTCAGTGGACTATGGACGTTGGCTAGGTCCTCAATGCTTATTTTGGCTAAGGACGTTGGTCGGGATATCCTTGACTGATGTGGTGAACACGAAGGTCCCAAGATTCTGATTTGGACTATTCAAATAGTCTTTGATGGCATCGATCAAATTCTCTCTACATAACGAACGCTTCTATGGCGGATGCGGTTGTCGGTGAGGTGGCGAAACCCGCGTCTCCACCAGAGATTCTACTAAGACCTCAAGTTCCTGATGAAGCGTAGAGGGGACTTTCTTGTCGGGAAAACCCGGAAGGGTAGGGGCGTTGCGTTCTTATCCTAAGCCTTCAGGCCCAGAGTCAGAAACCACTCAGGCAATGGCTTTACCCCTGATAGGGTGGGCTTGGACCTCTCTGCTTTTGGGGATATTCCTCATTTTTTAATAAAAATATGGCAAAGAAATCCTGGGAACGTCTTGGTAGGGACCGGTGACTTCCGTCCGGGGTGGCTGTAAGGTTGATGGCATGGTGTGGATTTTGATATAAACTCTGTGGCCTGTATTTGGCGTGTTCTCCCCCCCTCAGTCATGTAATTGGAATCTTCCCGAAGCTTGAGTGGGTCAATTCTTTCTGCAGTGCATCCCAAGAAGATTTTGACATTTTTTTCTATTTTCCGGTTTCCTACCCCTTTAGAATTCATCGGTTAATTCGCTGGTATTGATGAACTAGATAGAGGCAAGGCCTGTTGAGCTTAAGGATTTTATGCCGGGAAATTTGGTAGCGTAGCTTTCACAGCAAAGGGGTTGGGAGTGGGAGAATTGATTTTTCATAAGACTCCCTCTTGCAGTGTTATTCAGCTATAGGTCCCAAAATGGTCTTGATTTTTATTAATATCTAACTAATGAATAATACTTGCAATCCTTTTTCCCCATTGAGCTGTGCGTGGCAGCACAGAACCTTGATTGCTCGTCTGGCCAAACGTGAGATCGATGCTCGTTATCGAGGGTCGATACTTGGGATAATCTGGGCATTTGTCGTCCCAATGCTCATGTTGGCGGTGTATACGTTTGTCTTTTCTGTTGTGTTTCGGATTCGATGGGAGGTGCCTATGGAGGAAAATGGCGCCTTTGCTCTATTATTATTTTCAGGGTTGATTATTTTTAATTTGTTTTCCGAATGTGTCACGCGTGCTCCGGGCCTTATGCTCGAAAATGTGTCCTATATCAAAAAGGTGGTGTTCCCCCTGGAGATACTGCCTTGGGTGTCGATGCAGGTCGCACTATTTAATGCCGCCGTGAGTCTTCTGATTTTGTTTCTTTTTTATCTCGTGGTCCATGGTCTTCCGCCCGTAACGGTGTTGCTGTTGCCGGTGGTACTCTTTCCTTTTGTGCTGTTGATTGTTGGATTAGGTTGGTTTCTGGCTTCGGTGGGGGTGTTTCTTCGTGATGTCCAGCCGTTGGTCGGCGTGACGGCGACGATGTTGATGTTTCTCAGTCCCATTTTTTATCCGCTGTCTGCTATACCTGAAGCCTATCGAGGATTGATTCAGCTCAATCCGTTGACCCCTGTCCTGAATGCGTCAAAATCAGTCATATTCTGGGGGCAAATGCCGGAATGGTTAGATTGGCTCCTGTATACAGTCGTTTTTTGGATGGTAGGTTGGTTGGGCTTTGCCTGGTTCCAAAAAACGCGAAAAGGATTTGCTGATGTCGTCTGAACTGGCTATTCGCGTCCAAGGTCTTGGAAAGGCCTACCAGATCTTTCGAAAGCCTGAGGATCGGTTGAAACAGATGCTATGGAGAGGGCGCCGACAATTCTATGAAGAGTTTTGGGGGCTCCAAGACGTTGATTTGAGTATGTATCGAGGAGAAACCGTCGGGATCATTGGTCGAAATGGATCCGGGAAGTCGACATTCTTGCAATTGGTGTGTGGCACGCTTGTGCCGACCTGTGGAGATTTGATCGTCAACGGCCGAGTCGCGGCTTTACTGGAATTGGGATCGAGTTTTAATCCTGAATTTACGGGGAAGGAAAATGTGTACTTGGCTGCTTCCATTCTCGGCCTGACCAGTGATCAGATCGACGCACGATACGAATCTATAACGGATTTTGCCGCAATTGGTGATTTCATTAACCATCCGGTCAAAATTTTCTCGAGTGGTATGTATGCGCGGTTGGCCTTTTCCGTGGTCGCCCATGTGGATGCCGATATTCTGATTATTGATGAAATTCTTGCCGTGGGTGATGCTGCGTTCACTCAAAAGTGTATGCGATTTCTTCATCAATTCAGGGAAAAGGGCACGCTTCTGTTTGTATCACATGACACGGCTTCGGTGACCAATCTTTGTAACCGGGTTGTTTGGCTCGACAATGGGGTTGTTCGGGAAATTGGTCCCGCAAAAGAGGTTTGCCATAATTTTCTCGCTGCGCTGTATCATGAACAGGAAAATACCAACACCTTTCGTATTGGCGGAAGTCGCAAAGCCCCAACAGACCGCGCTATGCGGGTGAAAGATCCACGGAGTGAAATGTTAAAGAATTCTTCGCGTCGAAATGAATTAGAGATTTTCGATTTCGATCCGAATGCCCCGTGGTTTGGGGAGCGTGGAGCCAGTATTCTCGAAGTGGCGCTTTCTGACCAACACGGGTCTCTCCTGACAACGTTAGACGGTGGCGAGGAAATCACGCTGACCATTCGGTGTGTGTCGGAACGACCATTAGCACGGCCCATTCTGGGGTTTTACGTGAAAGATCGATTAGGCCAATATTTGTTCGGTGACAATACATATTTAACGTATCGTGATGTTGAGCGTTCCATTGAGGAGGGACAACGATTCCAGGCAATGTTCCGGTTCCAGTTGCCCTATCTTCCAACCGGGGATTATTCGGTAATTGCGGCGATAGCCGAGGGAACGCCGGAGAATCATGCGCTGCATCATTGGATCGATGATGCCATTTTTTTTCGAGTTCACTCGAGTCACGTCGCAAGGGGGCTTATTGGCATTCCAATGTTGGCGATTGAATTTGAATCATCGGTGATGCCGTATGCCTCATCCTGAGAAAAGCTGCGGGATACCCTGGTCAGGCTTAAGAGGTCTTTTGTGTTTTACCCCTGCCCCAAGCCGATTCCGGTGGGTTTTGGGTGAAGGGGGCATTTACACCAAGGCTTGGGGATGATCATGTAATGCTTAGGGCCAAATTATGAATAAGATTGAGCATCAGATCTTATCCGGGGGGCACCAGCCGAAGCGGGCCAGGAAACAGATGCAATTGAACCCAATTCACCCCTTCTGCCCCTTTCTGAAAGAAAGCAGGTCATCATGTCGGATGTGACAGAACAGCCAAAGCTTCCCTGGACAGGCGAGCGCTATGTTCCGGGAATCATTGGAGATATTGAGCTAGAGCATTTGCATCGCTATTACCTTGCCCGCGAACTGGCGGTAGGAAAGGATGTGCTCGATATCGCAAGCGGGGAGGGGTATGGTTCAGCCCTGTTAGCTGAAGTGGCCC
>DOFS01000006.1:0-185 GCA_003523945.1 Nitrospiraceae bacterium
GGAGAGTTGGAGGACATTACCGAACTGACAGCCGCACAGCGCTTGGAATCGCGGTTAGAATTTATTGAGGACCGGTTTGAAGAGTTTGAAAGCGAGATCCGACAGCGTCCTCGTCGTCGACGGCACAAGATCAACCTCTTTAATTTCTTTAAGGCTGCAGGAGGTGGAGGAGGGGAGGGAGAGCC
>DOFS01000006.1:353-4474 GCA_003523945.1 Nitrospiraceae bacterium
GAATTTGGAAGTCCACTGCCGGTGGTGACTCGAGCGTTTCGAGAGCGGGCGAAGAAAATACATCCTGATATCCGGCAAGGTGACCGAAGTTCTGAGCCGGAACTTCGGCGGATTATCGAAGCGTATCAATTTCTCAAAACCGACTATTTCGGCAGTACTACTTCGGATTCTTTCCAGCGACCGTTTTGATTATTGGCCAGGCCCTATCTGGCGCGAGGATCCCGTTAAAGGATTTTGGTGACTGATTCAGGAGGACGGGCAAGGATCGCTTGCTCTCCTTTTTGGACCAAAGGACGTTGGATGAGATCAGGGTGTTTGAGGAGGATGTCTAACAATTCATCATCAGTGAATTGTGAGTCCTGTAAGTTGAGCCTTTTGTATATCTCTTCCTTTTTGCGGATGATATCTGACGACTTAAGTCCGGCTTTTTTGAGTAACCCTTTGAGCGTGGATTTCGAAAAAGTTTTTTCGTAGTAGTTAATGGCGATAAAGGATTGCCCGCTTTCTTCGACTAATTTGATGACCTGTCGGCAAGTAGAGCAAGTTGGTTTATGATAAATGACGATGTCAGCCATGAATGCGCCTCCTTTAAATAAGTAGACTGTCCATTCCTTCTACCTTGACCTACTTTTTGAGGCCATGCTAAAAGCTGATCCTGCTTAAGCGGAAGGATGAGTCCGATGTATGCATATGACCAGGGGATAATGCAAGGATGAGCGAGCCAAAACCACCTCAAGAATTTTTTTGTGCTTCCGAGACGGAGCGAACTTTAAAGGATCTTCGGCTCAAACGTAAAGGCCAGCCTGTGTATGTAATGGGTCATGAGGATCAGTATAAGGGTAAGGAGGGTGTCTTTGAATTTTTTAATGTTCGGCTTGCAGTGGTCAAGTTTCCCGATGAAAAAGCGCTAGGATTTGATCCCATTGACTTACTGCTCCCTTGTGAGATCAATGAGGATGGTGTGCCCTATTTTGAAATTCGCTATTGCGAAACGTGCGATCAAGTTTTTCCTCTGACCTCGGAGGAGTTTTATGCTCCGACTGAGCGGAAAGAATGTCCTGAGTGCGCCCCCTAAGGCTCTATTGAAGTAAGAGTCTTTTCTGCAGGTTGCCCCCTGCTCACCCTTCCTTTTCCTTTCTTTTTTCTTCTTCGACTTACGATCCCAAGAATCGATTCCTCTAGGCCTCTCTTTTAGTATTTGGTGTGATCCATTTACTTTCTGGTGTGGGTCGTTTCTGATTTCCGATTGACTATCCTCTTAAGCCATAAAGGCTTTTTTCTGTGGCGATTGACTATGCGCAGGAATGATGTGGTGACGGCCTCCACGGGCAACGCCGGCGCCGCTCTGGCCGGGATGGCAGCGGGCGCTGGCCAGCAGGCGGTCATATTTGCCCCGCGCTCAACCCCACCGGCCAAGATCGCCCATCGGCTGGCGTACAACGCCAGGGTTTTCCTCGTGGACGGAAACTACGACCAGGCTTTCGATCTTCTTGGATGAGATGGGGAGCCCGGCTCGACTCATTAATGAGGAGCTTCTCGAGAGGAACTCCTGGATTTATCAGGTTTTGAGGCGAGTGGGAAATTGGACGGAAATGATCGAGTTTAGTGGGAGGATGGTAAAGCCGGGGTTAGCCATCCCCCCACTTTAATTTTGTCCGCAACACTTCAAAGTAACTTCGGTCTGGGAAACGAATAAGCTGTGTGCGGTGGTCTGAAGCTCGAACGTGCACAAGGTCACCAGTCAGCATTTCCGCGCCCACTTGGCCATCAATCGTAGCCATGGCCGGTTCCTGGCTTGTCAGTTCAATGGTGATCGGCACATCGCCGGGCGCAAGGAAGGGGCGATGGGAAAAGGTATGGGGGCAAATTGGGTTAATCAGGAGGACTTCAAGTCTTGGATCTAGAATCGGTCCCTTTGCCGATAGGGAGTAAGCGGTCGATCCAGTCGGGGTGGCGACAATCAGTCCATCACCACGCAAGTTTGTCATGAATGCGTGATTCACCCATATCTTGGTTGCGATCATTCTTGCCAAATGCCCTTTACTTATAACGACGTCGTTTAAGGCTGAGTAGGTGGAAAGGATTTGGTCACCCCGCTGGAGCTGGACTTTTAACATCAAGCGTTTATCCAGTTGCCATTCTCCGGCGAACACTTTGTCTAAGGCTGTGGGGAGATCGTCGAAGTTGATTTCAGTGAGGAAACCCAGACCGCCCATGTTGACTCCCAAAATGGGAATCCCTCGTTGTTCCACAAGCCTCGCTCCGCTTAACATTGTGCCATCGCCACCCAACACAATGAGGAGGTCGGCTTCCTTAGAAATTTGAATACGGGCGGGACTATCCGAAGAAGGAAACCCTTGAGAGGAATCAATAATGACAGTTTTGTGATGGGCCACCAGCCAGTCGTGGAGATGGGTGACCTCCTTTAGAATGTTTGGAGCGTTAGGCTTGGTGATGATCCCGATAGTTTGGAAGGTTGACATGAACTTAGAATGGTATGGTGTTGTCAGGATCAGGATGGTAGTGTCTTCCTTGAACTGATAGCAAGCGGGAATCTTTTCAATTATGAATAGGCAATTTCATCCGTCGGGTAAGGAAGCTTTTCTTAGTGAGTAGCGATTGGTAGAGTGGACACCCATTCATTTTGCTGGAATCTCCTTCCTCATGCTTCTGAACTTGACAGTTTTGAGGGTTCACGGATAGACTGAAATTGTGAATTTTTCTCGAATTTATTAGTGGATAATAGACGAATGTGTGAGCGAAAAGTTTCGCGAATAATCGGCTAGAGGAGGTCCAATGTTCGAACGATTCACGGATCGTGGTAGAAAAATCATCATCCTTGCCAGAGAAGAAGCGGAACGGCACCAGAATGATTACCTTGGCACCGAACATTTGGTGCTCGCCATCCTACGAGAGTCGGACGGCATAGCCTTAATGATCATCAAGAAGATGGGCCTTTCGCCGGAACAAATTCGATTGGAAATCGAACGGAATTTGCCTGGGGGTGGAACGACCGTGACCTTCGGGGAAATTCCATTTAGCCCTAGAGTCAAAAAAGTCATTGAGTACGGTGTGGAGGAAGCCAGATTGCTGGGTCATAACCACATCGGAAGTGAGCATCTGCTCCTTGGCCTACTTCGGGAAGAAGAAGGGATAGGAGGGAAGGTGCTTAGGAGTTTAGGCGCCAATCTGTTAACAGCTCGTCAATTGACCGTTACCTTTCTACGAAAATCAGGAACCCGGGAGCGCGATAAAAAGAGCAGCACACCTGCCTTGGATGAATTTGGCAGGGATCTGACTCAATTGGCTCAAGAAGGAACATTAGACCCAGTCATCGGGCGGTCAGATGAAATCCAGAGGGTCCTACAAATTCTCAGTCGTCGAACCAAAAATAATCCCGCGTTGATTGGGGAATCCGGTGTAGGGAAAACAGCTATTGTTGAAGGGCTGGCTCAGCGGATCATTGGTATGGATGTCCCGGACAATTTACTAAATCGACGGGTGATTGCCCTGGATTTGGGTTCCCTTGTGGCAGGTACAAAATATCGTGGGCAATTTGAAGAACGACTTAAGGTGGTGATGAAAGAAATTTCCCAAGCGGGGAACATTATCCTCTTTATTGATGAACTTCACACCTTAGTCGGCGCAGGTGCTGCTGAAGGGTCAATTGATGCCGCGAATATGTTAAAGCCAGCGTTGTCTCGTGGGGAAATTCAATGCATCGGGGCGACGACACTGGATGAATATCGAAAACATATTGAAAAGGATGGGGCACTCAAGCGACGGTTCCAGCCTATTTATGTTCAGCCCCCTTCAGTGGAGGAGACCGTGCAAATCATTCAAGGTCTTCGTGATCGATATGAAGAACATCATGGAGTGGAAATTACGGATGATGCCGTTGAAGAAGCTGTGAAATTGAGTGAACGATATATCACAGACCGGTTTTTGCCAGACAAGGCCATTGACCTTATTGATGAAACCGGTTCACGAGCGAAATTACTAACGTATGCCCTTCCTCCTGAGTTGAAGTCTCTGGAACAGGAACTAAAGAGAGTTGCTCGTGAAAAGGAAGTGGCCATTGGACTTCAGAATTTTGAGGAAGCCGTAAAATTCCGCGAAGA
>DOFS01000008.1 GCA_003523945.1 Nitrospiraceae bacterium
ACCTCCTTTTTGCCAGCCTGGCTGCAGGGGGTTTGGTGGTGACATTGCTTGGTCTGCTCGGATGGTCCGGTGCGTCGAATGGATCCGCCTCAACCGTTCTATCCCGCTTTCTTCCTTCTGATGAGCGCGTTCGTTACGGGGTTGGATGGATGCTAACGGGGCTGGTTCCGCAAGTGCTTATCGGACCCTGGTTGTTTCTCGTCCTGGGTGAGGTGCCAAGGGGAGGACTGATTGATGGGGCGGGTTTGCCCTCTGCGTTCTTCTTTGTAGGGGTAACGGCGGCGTTGCTGGCCATGGTCTTGTTGAATGCGTCATTTATGGTGCCGCAGGTCAAAGGACTTGTGTGGGGAGGACTCATTTGTACGGTGATCACGCTGGTACTGATGGGGATGATCCGGTATGTGATGTTTCTGGGCACCCTGCAGGCACAGGGGATTCCCATTGCGATTGGAAATCTGACACTATTTCATCTCCTGACCGTTCTGGTTCTGACAGGTCTTGTTGGAGCGATTCTCGTTCGTTGGTGCGTATGGCCCATTGCTGTTCTTCATGCAGGGCCGAACCGTGCTGGAGACTAGACAAATCTTGGTGAGCAATTTAAGGTATGGACATGCATATTTCAGAAGTGTTGCGGACGCATAATCCTGCGATTAGTTTTGAGTTTTTTCCCCCGAAAACGGAACGGGGGTTTCAGGAATTGTTTGAAGCGATTTCTGCCCTCATGCCGTTAAAGCCTGCCTATGTCAGTGTGACCTATGGTGCCGGCGGATCTACCCGTGAACGCACGCATGATCTAGTGGTAAAGCTCCAACGGGAAACCGACCTGACCATTGTGTCGCATTTAACCTGCGTAGGGTCCAGACGAGACGAAATTCATCATATTCTCTCGAAATATCAGGAGAGCGGTATTCATAACATTATGGCTTTGAGGGGCGATCCTCCCAAGGGAAGGACGGATGTCCAGATTCCCGAAGACGGCTTTCACTTTGCGTCTGATCTGGTGTGTTTTATTAAACAGCAGTTTCCTGAGATGGGCGTGGGCGTGGCGGGATTTCCCGAAGGCCATCCCGGTACGCCTAACCGGTTGCAGGAAATGGATAATCTGAGGCGAAAAGTCGATGCGGGCGCCGATTATATTTGCACGCAATTGTTTTTTGATAACCGGGACTTTTTTGATTTTTGCGAACGGTGTGAAGTCGTGGGCATCAAAGTGCCGATCATTGCAGGCATTATGCCGATTATTTCTCGAAAGGGCATGGCTCGCATGTCTGAGCTGGCGCTTGGCGCCCGTATTCCTGCCAAGCTGTTACGGGCTATGGATCGAGCTGAGAATGATGACTATGCGGAACGGGTCGGTATTCATTGGGCGACGGAACAGGTGGTGGATCTTGTTGATCAGAAAGTGAAGGGGATTCATTTTTATACCTTGAATAAATCGAAGGCCACACTGAAAATTTATGAGTCTCTGGGTATTCAAAGTTCGGAAAGTCTCCAGCATTCAGTCGATTGAGGCCTCCCTGATTATTCCTGCGCATTTCTTTACGCTTCTGTGATGGAGGTTCCGCTACACCGCTCTCCCGACCTTTTCCCTGGTGTTCATTCCTTGTGTATGGGTGCCTGTCACGTAGGGATATTGTGGGCCGTGCGACCGGGGATTTCCCCCTTTCCCCTTATGGCGTATCTTGGGTAAGATGTCCCGGTTCCTAAAGGAGGATATTCATGACGAAAAATGCAGGGTTTCAAGTGACGATTGATTTGGATGGCCGCCAGTGTATGGTGATTGGTGGTGATGAGGAAGCCGTGGAGAAGGTGCATCGCTTGTTGGATGCCGGAGCAAAAGTTACCGTGGTCAATCCCACCCTTCATGTGGAATTGAGGAAACTGACTGCCTCGGGGAAAATCATTCACCGGGGACGAACGTTTCGATCCGGTGATGCCCAGGGGGTGGTCCTGATTATGAATGTGATGAAGAATGATTTGGATTTGGCGAAGTCTTTGTTCGAGCTGGCCAAAACGGAACGATGCCTGGTGTGGTCGATGGATCTGCCTGAGTATTCGACCATCATGATGCCTGCGCTGGTGAAACGCGGGAATCTCCGGATGGCGATCAGTACGAGTGGAACTGCTCCGGCCCTGGCAAAGGTGCTTCGTGAAAATCTTGAAGGGCTGTTTGATGAGGAATTCGATGAGTTCCTGGATTGGTTGGGCGCACTGCGTGAAGAGCTGAAGAGCGCGGAAATGAGCGATCTTCGGCGCCGGGAGCGATTGACCGAAGCGGTCAGTGGATTCCAATTGATCGGGGAGTTGCAGTATCCCAATAGTTGGAAGTTGTCCCACGAGGAGCAGGTGGAACCGGTTGGAAAGGAAGGTGCGTAATGGTGCTGTTGGAATTTAGCATGTCGCCGCTTGGTAAGGGAGAAAGTGTGGGGAAATATGTGTCCCGGTCCTTAGACCTGATTGATAAAAGCGGGGTGGAGTACCGTCTGAATCCCATGGGGACGGTCTTGGAAGGCGAGTGGGACGACGTGTTTCGTGTGGTGAAGGAATGTTATACCAGGATGAAAAAGGACTGTCCTCGGATTTCCTGTGTGATTAAAGTTGATTATCGCCGTGGACACAAAAACCGGCTGGCTGGCAAGGTCGCGAGCGTGGAGAAACGGTTAAAGCGTAAGCTGAAAACTGCCTGATCCTGAATCGGGATGTCTGAGCCTCCCTCGTCAGGAAGCCTGGCTGTGAGGGCATCAGGTCTCCGGAGTGGGCCGTTATTCCAGAAATTTTTGTCTAACTGTGACTAGGTCTCTGAGGGGGAAGAGCCGGGTGTATGGGGAAGGTAGATCCGGTTGGCTTTTCCTCCGATCCCGCACAACACTTCATAGGGAATCGTTTGTAACCACCCGGCATGATCTTCGGCCGTTATTTCCCGCGCCCCCTGTTTCCCCAATAATATGACCTCTTCTCCAACAGTTGGATGAGGGATGTCCGTGACATCCACCATCATCATATCCATGCAAATTTTCCCTATGATGGGGGCTTGTTCTCCTTTGAGAAGGACATGCCCGACTCCCGTAAGGTGACGGGGAAATCCGTGGGTATAGCCCACGGGTAGGACGGCGATTTGAGATGGCCTGCGTGTGCGGAAAAGGGCGTTATACCCTACAATTTCGCCAGGCTGAAGTGAGCGGAGGTGCGCCACATAGGTGGCAGCCTGCATGACCGGTTGAAGTGTGATCTTCCGGGGAGAATTTTCCTGCCGTGGTGCGTAGCCATACAACATCAATCCAGGCCTGACCATTCCAAAGTGGGCGGTTGGATGAAACAGGATTCCTGCACTATTGGCCATATGAAGAATGGGTGGGTGGACCCCCAATTGTTTTGCCTGGTCGACAAATGCCAGAAACTGTTGGATTTGGAGATTGGTTAATGTCGTGTCCTGATTGTCGGCATCAGCAAAATGGCTTAAGAAGCCCTGTATTTCGACGCAAGAGTTCGAGAGTGTTTGCGCCTTGAGAAGGGAGAGGGCTTGATCGGTTTCAAAGCCCAGCCGGTGTAATCCGGTATCGACTTTGAGATGGATAGGGAATCGGGTGGTACGGGGTGATAGTTGTTCCATCAGTTGTTGGAAAATTTCAGCACGGGAAATGACCGGGGTCAGCTGATGCCGAATGATCTCCCTAAGATGCTCAGGGAGGAGGGGACCCATGACCACGATAGGGCAGTGCATATTGTGTTCACGAAGAGCGATGCCTTCCATGACCGATGCCACCCCAAAGCCAAAGATACCCAGGTGTTCCAAGGTCCGAGCCACAGGAATGGCTCCATGGCCATAGGCGTCGGCTTTGATGATGGCCAGAATTTTGGTCGATGGGTCGATCGCTTGGCGGATCTGTTGAAAATTTCTGATTAGGGCATCAAGATTGATAGAAACGGTAATCGGAGCCGGGAGACGTGGAAAGGCGGAAGATGAAAGCGGCCGGGTGGGTATCACATGAATTCCTCAGATTGCGAGTATTTCCTCCTCCTTTTTCTTGATCAAGTCGTCGACCGTGTGTATGAATTTGTCCGTGAGTTTTTGAATTTCCGCTTCTAGTCGGTGCTGGGCGTCTTCTGTCAGTGAGCTGTCTTTGTGAAGTTGTTTGAGTTCGTCATTGCCTTCACGACGGAATCCGCGAATCTGGACTTTGGTTTCCTCCCCATATTTTTTACTGAGTTTTACCAGATCTTTTCGTCGTTCTT
>DOFS01000010.1 GCA_003523945.1 Nitrospiraceae bacterium
AGCCGATCAAGGGGAAACGGCTTTTGAAGAAAATCCGTTGCCCCATATTTGAGCGCCTCGACGGCTGCATCCACTCCACCATAGGCCGTCATGACGACCACCGGCATATGGTAGCCCTGGCTTCGCACTTCTCGTAAAAAATCCATGCCGCCTTTGCCAGGCAAATTCAGATCAGTCAGCACCAGCCAGGGGGCTTCGCGTTCCATTCGCTCTAACCCTTCATAGCCATCTCTGGCCACGGTGACCGCATAGCCATGCTGACTCAACGCATGGGTCAGAGCCGTTTGCAACTGCTCATCATCTTCAACGACCAGGATTCCCCGGTTCACTCCACCCTCGGTGTCTATCATGCCAATCTCCTTTACTGGGGAAGAATTAGTTTGACGGTCGTGCCTTTTGCGATATGACTTTCCATCTCAATCACCCCTTGATGCACCTGAACAATGTCTTTCACGATCGGGAGCCCAAGGCCGGTCCCTCCCTTACGCTTTGAATAAAATGGCTGAAAGACTCTGGTGAGGTCTTCCTCGGACATTCCGCACCCTTCGTCTCGAATGCTCAGTGCCACATATTTGACGATGCTTGAAGGGGGTTCTTCCGCTCCGGGCCATGACGTCCGTCGACACTGAATCTCAATATGACCATCGGTGGGAGAGGCCTGAATGGCGTTCAAGAGCAGATTCAAGAGTGCCTGCTTTAATAACTCCTCATGACCCAAGATCTCGAGGAGAGAGGATTCGCGTTGCCGATGGATGGTCAGCCGTTTTGTTCTGAGGGGGTACATGGCCAAGAGCTCCACATCATCCAACAGTGTCGAGAGGTTCACATACTGTCGCTCTCCCTTCAGTGGGGTACTCGATGTCAAAAGGTTCGAGACCAGCCCATCCAGTGAACGAATGGCCTGAAGTAATTGGTCGGCCAGCTCCCGACGTTCCATACTGGACTGCTGCTCACGCCCCAGAAGTGTGGCAAACCATTGAATACTGGCGAGTGGATTGCGAATATCATGGGCAAGTCGCCCAACCTGCTCTCCTATGGCCGCTAAGCGTTGAACGTGCTCCGTCTTCCCGCTGTGCGCAGGTCCTTCATATTTGAAATACCGAACCGTGAGACTGGAGGGCTGATCCGAATTTCCTAGCGGGCAATCCCAACAGGACACCAGGCCTCCATTCCACTTCCAGTCGGTAAAGGGAACCGTGGGCCACCCCAGGCCTATCCAAAGATCCTGTAGCTGCCAGATCGTTTTCTTCCAATCGATTCCTCCCATCAGCACATGGGCCTCGTGATTGGCTGTCACAATCCGGCCTTTGCGGTTATAGAGCAACGCGGGTAACGGGAGGCTTTTCACCAAACGATGAAGATGATGATGCAGGCGTTGCGTTTCCGCATATTTAGCCTCTAGCGCCAGACTGAGAGTTTCACTGGAGATCGTCGACTCGGTGACGCGGTCGATGGTCGGCCAGGACGATTCCACGTTCCTCTTGCTATTGAGCGCAATCATGGGTTTAGGATTGAATTGGCGCATCGGGTATCCTGGTTGGTGGCGTCTCTTTCAAGGACATTTCCTCCAATACCGCCGTAGCGGCTGAACGAATCGTGTGTTCCAGTTCCGGGGGACGGGTTGGTAATCCCCGGATTTCCGCGAGCAGTGCGGCGGCTTCCCCGGACTTCCCCATCTGTTCGAGCGAAACCGCTAACCGGTATTTGGCCCAGGTATGCAACGCTGCCGGGGCGTCGAATGTCAGAGCTTGATCGTACAGATGCTGGGCTTCCACATAGTCGCCTTGATCGAACATGGCATCCCCCAAGCGGAGGACATCAGAAACCTGAGTGGGTTCGATAGACACAACCTGTCGCATATCTTGAACCACTAACTCCATGTTCCCGATCGCTCGATAGGCACGTGCCCGGTTCCTGAGCACATAACGTTGCTCCGCTGGATCGTCCACATGCTGGAGAGCCGACGAGAAATCCCGAATCGCTTCGGCATACCGTTTGTCAGTGAGGGCTTCCAAGGCGAGAGCCGTTTCCACCTGCCCTCGCGCTTTGCCCTTGGGAAACTCCTGAAGGTAGGACGTTCCCGCTTCCCGCACCAATGAACCGTTTCCCTGCTCTTGAGCAACCACCACCTGCTGAAGGCGAATGTTTTCCCGGAGGGGACTCTTGGGATACTTCTTTAAGAGTTGGTCATACCAATGCCAGGCTTCCGCCGGCAGATTCACCTGCTGATAGGCTTTTGCCACGATCAAGAGACGCTCCCGTTCCAATGGCACCAGTTGGAACGCATCTTGATACTTCGAGTGAAACTTGAGTAACGGCACCCAGGCCTTCCGATCAGAGAAGACGCGAATTTGATGCTGTAATAACCATGCGAGTCGATCCTGCCCGTCCTTCCTCCTCGTGTCGGATGAAGCCATGGGAATGAGACGGGTGAAGGCCTGAATGGCATCAGGATAATCCCCGAACGCCTGATGGGCTTGCCCCATCCACAGCAAGCCTTCTTCAGCCACGTCGCGTTCAGGTGCATGACTTAACGCCCGAGCGGTTTCTAGCACGGCATCCCATGAGAGCGAGAGCACTATGCCCAAATGATCCAATCGCCGATAGACCTTTTCCCGCTCTTCCCTGTCATGATCCTGCGAGATAAACGCCACGACCCATCTGGTCAGTGCCGCCTGCCCCCGTCGACCAGGCTCCCGATCGGGAAATTGTTGTCGGGCTTGATCGGCAAAATACAAGGCCAGATATTCATGCCCCTCATTCTGTAACTTTGTTGATATTTGGTTGAGGGCCAATCCGGCTAATTCTTCATCCGGATGGAGATTGACGATCAACAAAAATCTGGGTATGACACGGTCGGGATTTCCAACAGCGAGTTCGGCTAATCCAAACTGATAGGAGGAATTTCCGGACTGACGAATAAGTTCGGGGCTTTCGGCTTCGACCACCCGATACCAATAGTAGGCTTGCTTCCAAGCCTTCGCCATGGCCATGGCATCGGCCAAACCTAAAGCACCCTTCAGGCGATGGGCACTCCACTTGGGTTCTTCCACCACTCGCCTGAAGACCAGTGCGGCCTCCAAATATTGCCTATTACTCAGGTACCCGAGCCCGGCTTCCACCATGACGCCCCCTGCTAACGGGTGCTCGGGATAGGACCGGAGAAATTCTTCGAATATCCTGCTCGCTTCCGAAAACCAACCGGCCTCCCAATACACATTCCCCATGGCACAAAGGGCCCAAGGGGCATAGACACTCTCCGGATGACCACTTTGCATGGCTTGTAACCGCTCTATGCGTTCAAAAATTTCTCTGCCTGGTTCATCCGAAGGATCAGGAAGTGCGGCCAGAACCCAACGGGTCCCTTCTGCAAATTTTCCATCCTTCTGTTCGTTCAGATAGGTCGCAAACATGTCTCGCGCTTCCAGGAGTTGTCCGGCCCGCATCGCTTCCTGCCCCTGTCGAATCATCTCCGGCATGACCATATCGCGGGAAAGGTGCCAGGAAAAATCAGAACAGGGGCCTCCCATCACTGTGCTGGGCCACATGACACACGACAGGGCAATCCAAGTAAATTTCCTCACGTTTGGTTTCTGCTCCAACCTGATGAACGTATTCAGCAAAAATCAGACCGGAGTCATTCTTGCCGATGGCCAAAAAAACGCAGCAGGATTTTCGTTGAAAAACCAGGGAGTTTTGCAAGGACAGCGACGAACGGACAATTTTGCCGCCGTCAAGGAGTTGACGGAAGGGTCAGAACCTCAAGCTGGTTAGGAGAGGGAATGCGAGAACAGGGTAGGAATGGCCGGGGATCTGCGTTTGTTACACGTCCGCCAGATCTTCTGATGGCGCTGCACGCTGTGCGACCACTTCAGCCAGGGACTTCTTTTTTAATTTCTCAATGAGGGTGGTGCGATTGATTTGCAGGAGACGCGCCGCTTTACTTTTGACCCAATTGGTTCGCTCAAGGGCCTCAAGGATCAGCCGGTTCTCAAATTCCTCAACCGTTCTGGAAAGATCCATCCCTGCCACTGGAATCGCCGCAGGCATGGTGGGAAGATGGGAAGATGGTAATCGCCGGATTTTCTCCGGCAGGTCTTCAGGAACAATCAACCCGCGTCGTTTCAAAATCGCCAGCCGCTCCACAATATTTCCGAGTTCACGAACATTGCCCGGCCAGGAATATTCACATAAGAGACTCATCGCGTCATCGGCCACGCCGGAGAGTTCCGCTTTCCGTCGATCATTGAACATCGTGATGAAGTGTTGGAGCAGGAGCGGGATGTCTTCAACGCGTTGACGGAGAGGAGGGACAAGAACCGGCACCACGTTCAACCGGTAAAACAGATCTTCCCGAAATTGTTTCGCCGCGACCAGAGTTTCAAGATCCTGATTGGTGGCCGCAATGACGCGGGCATCAGATTTATACGTTCGAGTCCCCCCTACTCGTTCAAACGTACGCTCCTGTAGGACGCGAAGAAGTTTGACCTGGAGCGGAGGGCTCAGATCACCAATTTCATCAAGGAAAATTGTCCCGCCGGTCGCCAGCTCAAATCGCCCGACCCGTGAGGCCACCGCTCCGGTAAACGCACCTTTCTCATGACCGAACAATTCACTTTCTAACAACGCTTCGGGAATCGCTCCGCAATTGACAGGAATCAGATTTCCCTGGCGCCGTGTGCTGTGGCAATGAATGGTTTGGGCGATCAACTCCTTGCCCGTTCCACTTTCTCCTAAAATGAGCACGGTACTATCAGTATCCGCCACACAATCGATCAGCTGAAACACCTCTTGCATAACCTGACTGGAGCTAATCAGTTTTCCTAAACTAAATTGTCCCCTGACGGTTTTCTTCAGTTCGACATTTTCGTCCTGCAGGCACTTGACCCGTAAGGCACTGGCAATCGTGGCGCTCAGGACATCGATGGAAAAGGGTTTGGACAGGAAATCAAAGGCGCCGGCCTTAATCGCTTTCACCGCCATCTCCACCGACCCATGTCCCGTCATGACTATCGTGACAGGATGAGTCGGCATTTGCATGATGCGCTGAACCAACTCGATCCCGTTGATGTCGGGGATCATAACGTCGGTCAAGACAATATCGAACTGTGAGGACTCTGCCAGAGCCAGGGCGTCACTTCCCGATTCCGTGTCCACGACCTGGTGCCCCTCATCTTCAAGCTGCAACTTGATGGACTCCCGCACATCTCCCTCATCTTCAACCAGCAGGATCCTGGCAACCTGAGTCGCAATAGCTGAATCAGTCGAATCAAACGCATCCATGAATGGCCTCCCTCTCAGCCCATGTAAACGCACATCCCGTTGCCCCGGTTGTGCGGTGAAGGAACATAGCTACCCCATTTGATGGGGAAGGTCAAGAGTTGTCTTCTAAATTCCATCAATCGTTCCAGAATCTGTCCCCTCCTTTCTCTAAAACCCTCAAGAGAACCCTGCCCCCATGAACGTTCTCACGACCGTGGGATTCAAGGGAACACTCAAGAAATTCGAAACACGTTCCGACAAGAATTCCTAGGCGCAAACAGAAGAAAGCACCACAACTGGTCTCGATTTCCCATGGACACACCACCCATTCCACAGCCTGCACCCATGCCGATCTTCATTCTCTTTGATACCCAGACCGGGTACCTCTATGGGCATCTCTTTGCCACGGGACCGGAAGATCCCTTTCTGCAGGAGGTCATTGACTGGTGGAGCCACTACTGCTCACACACTCCTATCGGGGTAGATTATCCGGGCGTGACCAAGCACCCGCAAATGGCCGGCAGTCTTTCCTCCAATTAATCAGGGCAACACCGCCCAAATCGCTAAACCGGACCGAAACACCAGCATCAGCTCTGAAAGGTGGATAACCACCACATTGTCATTTACCTGAATCTGTTCGATTGTATTACCGGATGGCAGGTCTTGCGAAAAAAACCCTCCGGTAAATGCTGAAAAGCCTAAAGCCCGTCGGTTGGTAATCAGCACCCCCACATGATCCTCGACGACATTCGTGATTAACGTTTCTCCTGCTCCCCACGGCTCTCTTTTCCAACGACCCAGGTCACTTTGAAATCCATACACGCCTTCGCGACCCTGAACGACAATCATTCGCGGGGTAACCGTCCGATTCAAAATCTCTTCTGCGGAGGAAAGATTTATATCTACCCACCTTTGCAACCGACCTGAAAATCCCAATAACCGTTTGGTCGTCTGAACGTATCCCGTCAAGCCTTTGGTTTCCACCACTAAAATTTCTTCTCCGGAGGCTAAAAACGTTCTGGCAATACCCTCTCCCGACGTGATACCGAAGAGTTGGCCTCTGCCCGTCGTAATGCTGACCTGATCGGTGATGACTTCCTGCGACCAGACCTGGAGCGGCCAGACGGCCATTCCCCCAAAAAGCATCGCCAGCCATAACCACATACGCATAGACGTGTTCAGCATGACGATTATCGATAGTCCCAGGGAATGCCGTGCTCTCCCGCCATGAGGGGGCCCAAAATTAACTTCATTAATTGTGTCCCGTTTCCTTGGGTTCCCCACAATCCCGTCAAACTGATGAGAAACTCAAATTGAGAGCGGTCAGGAAGCCGTGTATAGGTCAGTCCAAGGGAAAAACACCGGCAAGGATTTTGGTATAACCCGACCACATCCCATTCAGCCGTCTGCCCTGTCCGGAAGTCATGATACCATTTGGTGCCCAGTGTGACACCGTGCGGCAACCGCACGCCGCCACCAGCGGTCAGATAGAGAATTTCCCCTGCTG
>DOFS01000470.1 GCA_003523945.1 Nitrospiraceae bacterium
TGGCCCGCTCTTTAATGTCTCGCAAATCTTCACCCGTCCGCCGCGCATACCCTGTAATTCGTTCTCTGGAATCTCGACCCGGCTGAGGGGCTAACATGATCGCCGTCACGGCGCCCAAAAGCGCCCCACTTAAAAATGCCAACGCAACTGACCCTGCAGATGCACCTGAATGATTAGTTGCCATAGGATGGCCCTCCTTCTTGTTCTTTATGCACACGTTTTCTCACAGTCGAAGTCGCTGCTTTAAGTCCGGCAAGTAAACTGGTAAAGCCCACCGCAAGGGCACCCCCTTTCCCACGAACGGTCTGATGGACATGATTCACCGTTTCCCCCACATCTCCAACCGCATTCAAAAAAATGGTGGCCCGATCCATGCCAACCCTGGCTTGATCGGTCAAAGCCAAGATATTTTCGTTAGTCCCCTTGACGTCCTTTAACAATCCCGGCAATTCGTGGTTCAGACGAATCAGCAGGCGTTCAGATTGGCCCACAGTGCGTTTCACTTGAAGTATCATCGGAACCAGATAGCCCACCAAGACCACAAAGGCCACGGCAATGATGATCGCTGCCAAATCCACCATACCTTGCTATCCTTTCATGTCCGAATGACGGGTCGTTTCATCCGCCAGTTTGTGGCTTGTTCATAGGCGTACGCCGCACGCAGGACCGTGGCTTCTTCAAAGGGACGTCCCATCAGTTGTAGGCCGATAGGAAGTCCCATTGTACTCAATCCACAAGGGATGGAAATAGCCGGAAGTCCGGATAAACTTGCTGGAATGGTATAAATATCAGACAAATACATCTGCAAGGGATCGTCTAACCGCTCACCCAATTGAAAAGCCGGCGTCGGCATGACAGGACTCACCAACAGATCGACTTCCTGAAACACGGCATCAAATTCGCGCTGAATCAAGGTGCGAACCGCTTGGGCTTTTCCATAATAGGCCTCGTAATACCCGGCACTCAGCGCATAGGTCCCCAACATGATGCGCCGTTTCACCTCAGGGCCAAACCCCTGCGACCGAGTGCTTCGATACATGTCTGCCAGTTCTCTGGACTCTTTGGCACGAAACCCAAACTTGACGCCATCATAGCGAGCCAAATTAGAACTGGCCTCTGCCGTAGCAATGAGATAATAGGTCGCAATCGCCCGTTCAGTCGAAGGCAACGTTACTTCTTGAATGGTTCCACCCAATTCCTGCAACACCTGTATGGCATCTTGAACCTTCTCGGAAACTTCAGAATCAAGGCCTTCAGAAAAATATTCCTGAGGCACCCCGATAATCAGCTTTTTGACGTCCTTCTTTTTCACGGCTTTGGTAAAATCCGGGACTTCCCGAATGGCAGACGTGGAATCCTTCGGGTCAAATCCGGCAATGGCATTCAACAGAATAGCGGCATCCGTCACGGTTTTGGTAATCGGGCCGATTTGATCCAAAGACGAGGCAAAGGCAATCAGCCCATATCGGGACACCCGCCCATATGTCGGCTTCAACCCCACCACCCCGCAACAGGCGGCAGGTTGTCGGATTGATCCTCCCGTATCGGAACCCAAGGCCGCCACACATTCATCGGCCGCCACCGCAGCCGCCGAGCCGCCACTGGATCCTCCAGGGATATACTTTTGATTCCAGGGATTCCGGGACGGCCCGAACGCTGAATGTTCCGTAGAGGAACCCATGGCAAATTCATCAAGATTGGTCTTTCCCAGAATCAGAGGTTGATGATTTTGAAGACCGCCCATCACCGAGGCGTTATAGGGAGGAACAAAGTTTTCCAACATTCGAGATCCACAAGTAGTCCGGATCCCTTCTGTACAAATATTGTCTTTGATACCTAGCGGCATAGCCATGAGTGGCTGTGTTTTTCGCCAGGCCTTTAGCCCATCATCAATTGCTTTGGCTTGTTGGAGCAGGGTCTCTTTCGACGTCAGAGTAATATAGGCCTTGATTTTTGGTTCCACTTGACTGAGCCTGAGCAAATAAGCCCTCGCGATCTCCACAGCCCTGACCTCGCCGGCGGTGAATTTATCCTGCAGCTCTTTTAGCGTGAGTTTAAATAAAGACATAGGAACCCAAATCTGGGATTAGTGGATTAAAAAGGAGATGGAAAGAAAAAGGCTGTTAACCAGAACAACCCGTTTCACACGGGATTGGCTTCTTTGGCTCTATTCTGATGATCGACTTGGATAATTTGGGGCACATGTCGCTTGGCTTCTTCGTCATTAAAAAGTTCATAACAAAAAATAATGACTTTATCGCCAATCACCCCCAACCTGGCCGTGGGACCATTCAAAATGATCTCACCTTTACCCCGCGTGCCTGGCAGCGCGTAAGTCGAAAATCGCTCCCCGTTATTTAAATTGGATACCATCACGGCTTCATAGGGTATAATTCCGGCCCTTTCCATGAGATCTTCGTCAATAGTTAAACTGCCCTCATAGTCGAGACTCGAAGCGGTAACGGTTGCCCGGTGAATTTTACAGCGTAACAATTGTCGATACATATTTTATTACCTAAATTTCTTCATCCTGCTCAGTCTGAGCATTCTTAATTATTGACGTCACCCCTATTTTCCCAAAATATTGGGAACCACAAAAAATCCATTATGTGCCTCTGGAGCATTGGCAAGCGCTTTCTCCATGGGCAAGCATTCCAGTGGGTTGTCCTCGCGTAAGACTGGGTCCTCTTGGACAACAGAAGCCGTGAGAGGGACACCTTCCGTCGATACCCTTTGCAATTGATCCACATACGATAAAATATGATTCAATTGTTCGGCAAACATGGGTTTTTCGGCTTCCGTCAAATCCAATCTGGCCAATTGAGCAACATGTTCGACTTCTTGCTGAGTAATCGAGGCCATATCTGACTCCTTACGTCATGTCGTAATTCCCAAAACATGAGGACAGTGCGGAACTCACACAAACCGACACGTATTTCTACCATGAATTTCTCATGAAAAGCTACTCAGAACAAAGGATTCCATACTGGCGGGAAAAAGGAAAGATCAAGGAAATCCAAATTAAGTCTCTGCGACAATCACGGGTCCAACGTGGTTGCGGAAGGAAAAAGAAAACCTTCGTCCGCAAAACTCACATACCGCCCATCGCCAATTACAATATGGTCCAACACCCGGATTCCCAAAACTTCCCCCGCCGCCATAAGTCGACGGGTCAAGGCATGATCTTCCTCACTGGGATGAGGATCCCCACTCGGGTGATTATGGACAAAAATGATTGCCGCCGCGGATTCGCGCACTGCCAGGTTAAACACCTCACGGGGATGCACGATACTCACCGTCAAGCTTCCCTCAGAGACGGTGACATCCCGAATAAGCCCATGCTTAGCATCTAATAACAGCGCCTTAAAAACCTCGTGCCGAAGATCTCGCAACAGAGGATGGTAATGCTGATAAATATCTTGGCTGTGATGAATCCGTAATCCGGCCGTTAACGGAATCGCCAATGCCCGTTTTCCCAACTCTACCGCCGCAAGAATCTGGGCGGCTTTCGCGGGACCAATGCCCGGAACCGCACACAGCTCCGCCAAACTTCGATTGGCCAAACCTCGCAGGCCTTCCAGCCGGGTGAGAAGATCCAACGCCACATCCACGGCCGAGGAATCAGGTCTCCCAATCCGTAAGAGGATGGCCACCAGTTGAGCATCAGATAGACCCTGAGCCCCTTTGTTCAGAAGCAGTTCTCGAGGGCGTTCATTTTCAGGCCAGGATTGAATGCCTTTTTTGAGTTGAGGGTCGTTCATATGAGGAATGCCATAGTCCGCCATACCAACATGCCTTAAACTATACGCAGCTATTTTTTACCCCGTCAAAAAGCCATTTCCCCCTCCGTGTCATTCAGATTGTTGAGGTTTCCAGAACTATGATATCGTCCCCCGAACATGAAACCAGCTTCTATTCGAATCGTTGCCGGGCAATTTAAAGGTCGAACAATCCCCACCCTTCCTGGGCGAACTACCCGTCCGACCTCCCAGCGGGCCAGGGAAGCGCTCTTTTCTATCCTGGGAGGGCGGATTCAGGACGCCACCGTGGCTGATCTCTTTGCGGGGACGGGAGCCGTCGGACTGGAGGCGTTAAGCCGTGGGGCGAGCAGGGTGTTATTTGTTGAGGAGAATGCTTTGGCCGGAAATAATATTCAGCGCATGCTTTCCCACCTCAAGATTGCCTCCTCAAGCCAGGTGAGCATTGATGATGTGTCACTCGCCATACAAAATTCAATTTTGGTAGGATGGCGTCCGTTTGACGTGATATTCATGGACCCGCCTTACCGGTTCCCGAATGTTCAGCAGCTCTTGCATCACTTAGAGGAAGCAGACGTCATGGCCCCAACCGGCCGAATCATTTATGAACATTTCCATAAAACCACACCCCCGATTCCCCTTGGGAAATGGTCACTTATCCGAACCGCACGCTATGGGGATACGGCGTTCACCTTTTACCGACCTGTGCCCCAGATGACAGAAGATTCTGGCCCATGACTATTGGCATTTATCCTGGCACCTTTGATCCCATTACCCGTGGGCATTCCGATGTCATTGCCCGAAGCCTCAGGTTGGTCGAGCAGGTGATCGTGGCCGTGGCACCAAACCCTCGGAAAGCCCCTCTATTTGACTTGGGCGAACGAGTAAAATTGGCCCAAATCGCCACAAGAGACTTGAAGGGAGTTACAGTTGAACCGTTTGATGGCTTGTTAGTGAACTACGTCCGGGAACGAGGGGCCTTGGCCATCATTCGAGGACTGAGAGCCGTGTCGGATTTCGAACATGAATTTCAAATGGCCCTGCTAAACCGAAAACTTGACTCCAGCCTGGAAACCGTCTTTCTTATGTCGAGTGAGGAATATTCCTATCTCACCTCCAGCATGGTTAAAGAAGTCGCCTCGGTGGGCGGCCCCCTTCACCATTTCCTTCATCCCGAAGTGGCCCAATGCCTCCAGGCTCGTTTACGGAGAAATGCCCGATGAACCTTGCCTCACGAACAACCCGCATTACTCCCTCTCCCACCTTGCAACTCTCCGCAACGGTGAAAGCCCTGGTGGCGCAAGGCCACCGTGTCTTCGATTTTACTGCAGGAGAACCCTCCCTGGATTCTCCTGAAGAGGCCAAAGAGGCCGCCTATCAAGCCATTCGCTCCGGGTTCACCAAATATACAGCCGTCACCGGCATTGATGATCTAAAAGAGGCCATCATTGAAAAATTTCAGCGTGATCAGGGTCTGACCTACTCAAGGTCGCAAATCCTGGTATCGTGTGGCGCCAAACACACCTTATTTAATCTTGCATTGGCATTGTTTGAAGCCGGAGATGAAGTGATCATTCCCGCACCCTATTGGGTCTCCTATCCTGAACAAATCCTCGTGGCAGACGCCAAGCCTGTCTTTCTTCCCACTTCCGAGTCGTCCGGCTATACCATTGACGTGAGGGCATTGAAAGCCGCGGTGACCGATCGCACGAAGGCAATCATTCTGAATTCTCCCTGTAATCCGACCGGGAGCATGTATGACCGGCACACCTTGGAGGGTATTGCACAAATAGCGCTCCAACATGATCTGCTCATCATTTCTGATGAAATTTACGAAAAGATGGTTTACGACCGACACCAACACCACAGCATCGCATCACTCGGAGCAGACATTGCCAAGAACACCATCATTGTGAATGGTGTGTCAAAAACCTATTCCATGACGGGATGGCGGATTGGCTATGCCGCTGGCCCCGAGACGCTGATTAAAGCCATGGGTGACATCCAAAGCCAAAGCACCTCTAATCCCAGCTCCATTTCCCAAAAAGCCGCAGTTGGGGCCATCCGAGGGGCAGATACGTTTATTCAACACATGGTGCAAGAGTTGGATATTCGACGAAAGGCCATTGTCGAAGGATTAAACCGGATCCCAGGCATTCACTGTCCCATGCCTTCAGGCGCATTCTATGCTTTTCCGAGCGTTGCGCAACTCCTGGGCCGTCGGTTTCAGGGAGAATCCTTGTCCACGCCGTTAGCTTTTGCCAATTTTTTTCTCAAAGAAGCCCAAGTGGCGTGCGTCCCTGGCGAACCGTTTGGGAGTCCCACGCATTTGCGGTTTTCATATACTGGAACCTTGGAGGTCATTGAGGAGGGCTTGCAACACCTTACCGAGGCCGTAGCTAGACTCGAGTAAGTGACCTTTGGGCATCGAGGAGGTCATTTTCCCCCCAATTCAATTGCCACCGAACCTTGACCGGGACAGAATCGGACTTATTCTTAGGAACAGATGCGGACAAATCCGTTTTTGACTGACGCTTACTCTTTGGAGGTACCCCGTGCCCATTTATGAATATCAATGCACCGGTAGCGGTGAGCGATTTGAAATTCAACAGAAAATGTCAGATCCTCCCATTAAAACCTGCGATCAATTGTCCTGTACTTGCGGCAAAGCCGAACCCGTCACAAAAGTCATCTCAGCGCCGGCCATCATGTTCAAGGGATCGGGATGGTATGTCACTGACTACTCGGACAAACTTAAAGAGCCCGCTAACAAATCGGAGAACAAAGGGAAACCGGCTGAAACCAGTGCGGCTGAATCCAAAACCGACGGCAAGACCGGTTCCACCACCTCTGATAATGGATCTAGCTCAACAACCTCAACATCCGCACCCTCGACATCTTCGTCTGGGTCTTCGGGATCCGGTTCGGCTTCAGCAACAGGGACATCTTCCAGTTCCCCTGCTTCCTCCGGATCCGGGTCTTCCTCTTCGTCCAGCGGCAAATCCTAATATTTCACGCAGATATACCGGCCGGGGCACCTGCGTCATAATTCGGAAGGCGATCGAAATTATTTCACCAGCAGAACCCGGCCAATGTTTCCCATCTGAACATAAAGACCATCAAGAATTTGATCCTTATCTGTAAAATTCATTCGCAAATGACCATAGGCCGGGACACGACTTTACTCATGAGGAGGCAAGCGTTTTTCCCTTCAGTGACAAAAAATTCTTGAAGTGCTTCGTTCACCCAATACTGCCGACCAGCAGGGGAATTGCCACTCTTGACAGCTCCGCCTACCGTCGTTACTCTCATCAGGTTTACCAGTAATTCCTGCCTCTTCGGCCACTCTGGTCGAACGGAGGACCATCCTTTAAACGCTAGAGGGAAAAGCATGAAGAAGATGTGTGTGAATGGTTTGACAAAAATTATTGGGATCCTGTTCATCACCGGCATCTGTACTTTGGGTGTGGCATTGCAAGAGCATGCCCTTGCGGCCGGAAAAGATTCCTTTCGCGTGGGTATTCTTGATCCTCAGGTCGTGATTGAAAAGTCGAAGGCAGGAAGCCGCGCTCTGGCGGCATTAAAAGAACATGCCCAAGCCAGAGAAACCGTAATGAAAAATGATCAAAAAGAATTAGAGAGCCTTCAGGAGGAACTGAAGACCGAAGGGTCCAAGGACTCCAACCTGAGCGAGGAGGAGCAAAAACGCAAACAAGAACGGTTTGCCCAAAAATTTCAAGCTTGGCAAAAACAAGGTCAAGATTTCCAGAATGAACTCGCACAAAAACAAAAAGATCTGGTTCAAGAATATATGAAAAAAATCGAAGAAGCCACGAGTGCCGTAGCTGCCCGTCATGGCTTTGATGTCGTTATTGATAAAGGAAGCGAAAACACGCTCAAGATTGTGCTATTCAGCAGAGATGGATTAGATCTTACAAATGAAGTCGTGAAGGAATTTGACCGTCGCTTCAAATAACCACGGATTGATAGCAGGCTGTTCCACCTTTTCCCCTGTGAGTTTGACTCACAGGGGATTTTTGTTTT
>DOFS01000364.1 GCA_003523945.1 Nitrospiraceae bacterium
TTCCGGCTGGCACCTTCGGGATATAGTCGAAAAGGTCCCGGTAAATGATGCCATGATTCAGGATCGGATATTGACCGAGGAATGCCCGCTTTCCGACGTTGGCCGTGACATGATCGTCATTGTGGATAATTTCCGGAATCATGCGGTCAATGCGTTTGCGAGTGGTGTGAAACACCTCATCGGCCAGGTCCCATACCCGGGGATCCCCCTCCCGGGTATACTGCCGTTCGGCCCACAACACCGTGGCCGCGATCATCATGAGATCTTCACCCACCTCTTCAATCCTATTTTGCCTGCCCTGATCATCACGAATCCGTTCCTGGTGAATCGCTAGAATGTAGAATATGGCCCTGGCCAGGCGTCGGCTCGCCCGTTCGACATACGTGAAGTGCTTGTAGACTCTGGGATGACCGATCTCCGGACGGGAAGGAAGTGGTTTCCGTTTCCACAGGTCAAGGTATCGGGGAAAATACCATTGCGCGACTTGCACACCTTCCCGGATACGTTCCAAGGCTTTTCCTTTTGCGTCCAGATAATTCCTGGCTTGCTCCAAATGCGGGTTCAGGGCCTCACGGGCCACAAAAGGTCGCAGAATATCCGTGGCTCCCTCCCCGATACGGTACATTTCGATATCCCGAATCAATTGTTCAATCCCGAAGGCCGGCTCTCCCCGAACCCGCTTGGAATCAGCCTTTTCGTATCCCATCCCTCCAAAGATTGTTTGCGCACCTTTGAGAAAATTGATCGCCTTTTCCGAGCACGCGATTTTGGCAATGGCGGCTTCAATACGAATGTCATACGCATGTTGATCAGCCATGCGCCACACCAGCCAGGACAGGGCCTCCATGGCAAAAAGATTCGCAGCCATCTGTCCTACGCGCCTCATTTGGGTTTGCCGCCGGCTTAGCGGCTGCTGAAAAGTGAATCGTGAATTCGCACGATCCAACGTCGGTTGCCAGGCCTGTTTGGCCATTCCCAAACACAAAGCCGGAATGCTAATGGCCCGCCCGACGTTCAGGATGGTCAACGCGTATTTCAGTCCTTTCCCGATTTCTCCAATGAGATTTTCCACTGGAATTTGCACGTCGGTGATAGTCATGTGGGCGTTTTCAATGCCCCGGCACCCTTCAAATTGACACCGCTGCTGAATCTTCACGCCGGGACTGGCCATGTCCAGGATGAACGCCGTGTGTACAGATGCCTCAGCCCCCTTCCCTTCCGGCAGGGGGACCCATTTGGCCTTCCCGTCCAGGAATATCCGTTTTGCCGGCACGCGGACCACCAGTGTTATCAGGCTGGCGAGGGAGCCATTCGTGCACCAAAGTTTTTCGCCGTTGACCACAAAATGTGTGCCCGATAGATTGAGAATAGCTTTCGTCTGAATATTGGCCGCATCCGATCCAGTATCGGGCTCCGTGAGCGCAAAGGCTGAGATTTCCTTTCTTGCCACCCGGGGGAGGAAGGCCTTTTTCTGATCTTCGTTTCCGAACAGAAGAATCGGCATCGCGATCCCGATGGATTGTGGAACAGCCACCGTGAGGGCTAAAATATTACTCCAACTGGCCATCAGCATCAGCACCCGTCCGTAGTTTGTATACGAGAATCCCAGCCCGCCGTATTCTTTGGGTATTTTCATCCCGAATGCCCCAAGATCCAGCAGACCTTTCAGCACATGTTCCGGAATTTTTGCGGTCCGCTCGATGTCATCGGGATCAACATGTCGCTTCAGAAAATCTTCAATTTTCCTGCAATATTCCTCTCCGATTTTTTTGTCCTCGGCCGGCTCTTCCGGCGGAAACAGAAGATTAAAGTCGGGATTTCCCATAAACAAGCCCGCCATAAAGCTCTCTCCGGCCAGTTGCTCACGCGCTTCTTCTATTCGTTCCATGCCTTTGAAGAGTTGCGACATGTCCGGACCTCCTTACTTTGAGTTCTGGGGGAAACCCACAATTAATTTGACTTACAATTCTCAAAGGATACTCGAAAAGTTTTTCCAGCCAATGGGCTGTCAAAACGCTCTTTATTACGGTCGGCAAACAATGATATAGATCAAAAGATATAAGATTATTATGATACAATTACATTATATTATCAAAGACCGGTCCCATACATCATGGGATCTGCTAAGGTATGCAGAATAACGGATGCACGCATCTGAGGGGGGAAACAAGACAATGAGTACGCCTGCTCATATATGGCTCACTGAACATGTAGCCGATCATGTCGCAACTGTGACGATCAACTATCCCCCCGCAAATGTCCTCACATCCCAAGGACTTAAAGAATTGGAATCAACCCTGGACGATCTGACCAACAATGATCGAGTCAAGGTCATCATCATCACCGGAACAGGGAGATTTTTTGTTGCGGGAGCCGATATTCGGATGTTGGCAGAAATCGGTTCCAGGCAAAAAGGCAAAGAAATCGCTCTAACTGGCCAAAATCTTTTCAATAAAATTGAGAAATCGCCAAAAACCATTATTGTAGCCATTAACGGTATCTGCCTGGGCGGAGGGCTGGAATTGGCATTGTGTTGTCATATCCGATTAGCTGCAGAAGGAATTCAGCTCGGGTTACCCGAAGTTAATCTTGGCCTGATCCCTGGGTTCGGCGGGACCCAACGCTTGTCTAGAATCATCGGGCAATCCAAAGCTACTGAAATGATCCTGACCGGGGATTCTCTCTCGGCAGAGGATGGCAAAACATGTGGACTGATATCTGAGGTTTTCTCTGATAAAGATTTGATGCCTCAGGCTATCGGACTCGCTAGTCGGATTGCCTCAAAAAGTCAAAGTGCTGTTCGAGCAGCCCTTCAGGCTATTCAAAAAGGATCGGATTTGAAACTTCGTGAGGGATTGCTGGTAGAAGCAACCTTGTTTGGAGAACTTTGCGAATCCGAGGATAAACAAGAAGGGCTGGCCGCCTTTTTAGAAAAGCGCTCTCCTCATTTCAAGAACCGCTGATACCCACAAACTATTCATGAAAATGTCGTGAATTCATATGGCTTGGCTTGAAAGTGGGTGGAGAGGAGTCAGCGGGAGAAAGCCGGAGTTGCGCCTAGGGCTTTCGGGCGAAGGGTATGAGGGGAGAATCGTTTTGAAATCAGCGCACTCACAGAATTGGACGATGTGGTGGGCCAGAATTTCACCATCAAGGATTTTAATTCCTTCGTCGGAGTCAACACAGGGTTTGCGGTAGCCGCCACCTTAATAAATGTCCTTCTCCCTAAAAAATTTTTTCTGGCCAATCTAATCGGAGAGCTCCGTATAACTTTGAATTCCGTGGCATTTTCGCTCTGGCCGCCTCAAGCCTCTTGCGTGGGACCCAACAATTCTTACTCTTACTATCTATTCCATCGGAATTATATCCCCATTTCCCTCCAAAGAATAAAAAACGGAAAAAGGATCGCCTGAGCGCTTTTTGTGATCTGAATTCATCTCCCATTCCTTCAAACCCAAAAAGCG
>DOFS01000542.1 GCA_003523945.1 Nitrospiraceae bacterium
GGTTGTGCATGGCTCAGTTAGACGCCGGCGATTCGGATCGGGTTTTGGCCGCCTCCGTGAAAGAATGGTTGTGTGGAGACCTGCGGCTGGTGTCTGGAGTCAAAAAGGCTCTTATCTATCAAAAAATCTCGCGTCATAATGCCCGGTACATGTTGTCCTCTTTAACGCGCTGGCTTCGATTGACAGGACAGGGAGGCCTCATTCTCTCACTCGATATTTCTCGGTACTTTACGAAAAAGGATGCGTTGCCGACTGATGGCTCCCTGTCATTTTCTCCCTCAGCCACCATGGATTTGTATGAATTGCTTCGTCAGTTTATTGATTCGGCTGATGACATGGAAGGCTTGCTGATGGTGGTCCTGGCGCCGCAAGAGTTTCTGACCGATTCGCGCCGTGGCGTGGATCGGTACGAGGCCTTGAAATTGCGAGTGTGGGATGATGTTCGACCGAAGCACCGTCAGAATCCGCTGGCGTCGTTGGTCCGGATTCAGCATGAGCCTGAGCCGGTCACTGAAGGGGAGAACCAGGCTTCAAACCGGACGCCAAAGCGAATGGTGCCAGATGGAGAAGCACGCCGTGTCATTGAAGGTCTGCGCGCCGGAGTTCCCAACCGTCATGTCGTAACGGCCCTCGGGTGTCTTCAGCCGGAGGTGGAAGGTCGTTTTCGGCGATTGTTGGAAGCCACGCAGCAAAATGTTACTACGGGTCCCTGCCCTCGCGGCATGGTGATTGAGGGTGAGTTTGGCAGTGGTAAGTCACATATCCTGGAGTATCTCCAAAATCTGGCCCTGGATGCCAATTTCCTCTGCAGCCGGATTGTGATTAGTAAGGAGACGCCTCTGTATCACCCTGTCCGTCTGTATTATTCCGCGATCGAAGCCGCGGTAATTCCTAATAAACGAGGGGAAGTGTTTTCGGAGATCGCGGGTGAATGTGATGTCTGGGCGCCTCGCTATAAGAACCTCGTGGCGTGGGTTAATAATCCGGAAAGTCAGATAGATGCCCGGTTCGCGGCCACGTTGATGCTGTATGAACGATTGAGTTCCGATATGGAGTTAGGTCACCGGATGACCCGATTTTGGACCGGAGACCCCATCGGGGTCGGAGATTTAAAAAAGTACCTGCAAGAGGCCGGTTTTGGAGAACGGTATGTGTTTGGAAAGGTATCGGCCGGGGAATTAGCCCTTCAGCGGTTCCAGTTTGCGGCTCGCCTCATGCAAGCCGCGGGATATGCCGGATGGATCCTGTTGATTGATGAAGCCGAGCTGATTGGTCGATATTCTGTGAATCAGCGAGCGAAATCCTATGCAGAAGTGGCCAGACTCATGAACTTGGATGGCGGTCCTGCACTACCAGGATTAGGTGCTGTGCTGGCATTAACCGATGAATTTCGAGAAGAGGTCCTAGAGAAAAAAGGTGACAAGGTCAAACTCTTGGAAAAACTTCGAGCCAAGAATACAGAGGCCGAACGGGTGTTGGCCGATAAGGCGGAGAAAGGCATGCGCTTATTGGAGTCTCAGCGTATTCCCCTTGGACATCCACCCAACGAAACTATTCAAGAAGCCTACCAGACGATTCGATCCCTTCATCTTAAGGGGCATGGGTGGCATATGTGGGAGAATGCGAAAAATGGCCCCGCCCAAATTGTCCCAGGAAACAGTATGCGGAAATATGTGAAGAGTTGGGTGACGCACTGGGATTCTCTTCGTTTCTATCCCGGAGAGGAGTGTGAAATAGAAGCTTCGACATGGAAACCATCTTGTGTTGGGCAGGAAGACGTCCAGGAAGCGAACCAGGAAGCCAACCAGGTAGAGGATATCCAGGAGAAAAGCCATGGGGGTCGTTTTGCGGTGGAAACCGAGTCGACCACGGCGGGAAAACCTGAAGACGAGGAATTTGTTGCCACCGTGACTCCAAACACCTCTGGCTCCTTCACGAATTCCCCTAAAACTACTTTCTAACTCAGGGTCTGGTTTTTTGGCGGAACACCTCGCGTTCATGGTAAGGTAGGGTCTTCACGAAAGGACAGTTTCCTTTCGTGAATGACGCCCTACTTTACTTTCCCCGATTATGTAGCTGGCTTCATTGGTGAATGAACCTGTTTTCTTTTGCCTTCTCTCAGGTTCCCTGCCTATTTTGGACAGTGTGAATATGGGTTCCATTTGATCTGCTCGTCGTTTCGTGACTGCTAACTCACAGGCCCTGCCTGCCTCTCCTTCTCCGTTCCTGACGATATTCCGCATGTGGTGGCCCTTGGCAACGAGTTGGATGCTCATGGGCCTCGAGTTTCCACTGGTGACGGCCACGGTTTCCCGCCTTGTTGATCCTGAGATCCATTTAGCGGCTTATGGCGGGGTGGTTTTTCCTCTCTCCCTGATGATCGAAGCGCCCGTCATTATGATTCTGGTTGCGTCAACCGCATTATGTAAGGATTGGTTAGCCTACCGGCTTATTCGCAATTTTATTGTGGTGTTGGGAAGTATTCTGACAGTCATTCATATTGTTGTGGCTTTTACCCCCGTGTATGGGATCATTGTACAAGATGTGTTGGGAGTTCCCGAGGTTATTGTGGAACCGGCCAGAATTGGTCTTCAATGCATGACGCCGTGGACGCTCTCGATTGCGGTGAGAAGGTTTTTTCAAGGAGTGGTCATTCGGGCAGGCCAGACCCGCTTGATAGGTCTGGGAACGTTGGTCCGATTATTTGTGAGTAGTGCTGTTCTCCTTGGAGGATTAGCCATATCTAGTTTTCCCGGGATTGTCGTTGCAACCGTCGCGATGTCCTCTGGGGCGATGATCGAGGCTGGCTTTATTCTTATTTTTGTGCGTCCAATCCTCCGAAATCTTAAGGCGAGCCCGGCGCATTCTTCGCCTCTCACGCTGAAACAATTAAGCGTGTTTTATTGGCCTCTCGCCTTTACTCCACTGATTTCCCTTGGGAATTTACCGATTGTCAGTGCGGCCATCAGTCGGATGCCGAACGCACTAGAGTCTTTGGCGGTGTGGCCAGTATTGGGAGGTCTCTCGTTTGTCTTTCGGAGTGGAGGATTGGCGATGCAGGAAGTGGTTGTTGCCCTGTATGACCGGCCGCATTTTTTGGCCCCTTTGAAAAAATTTGTGACTATGGTTTCAATCTCTACGAGCGGAATCCTTTTCATGATTGCCGCCACTCCGCTCTCCACTCTCTGGTTTGAATGGGGCGCGGCTCTGACTCCTGAGTTGACCGTGTTGGCCTCGACAGCGCTCTGGCTTATGGTGATTTTCCCCGCTTTAAGTCCATGGGAAAGTTTTTTCCAAGGTCAGTTCGTTCATCGCGGGGCCACTTCCATCATTACTCAAGCTGTCTGTTTGTATCTGACTGGAAGTTCCATCTTCTTACTAGTCGGAGTTCTTTATGGGAAAATGACCGGATTATATGTGGGGTTGGCCGCGATGCTCACCGGCTTTGGATTTCAACTATGGTGGTTATGGAGGCACAGCCGGGGGCTTGAAGACCACCCAACGAATCGTTAAAACCATAGGGGTGGGCCGTCTCTCGCTGATTTTTGGATAGGCCAGATTGTCCTCAGGGGAATCAAAAAGATGCGTGGAAAGGCATGAATGATAATGTCTGCATGTTGAAGGTATCTTCCTTCATGTATGACAAGAAACCATTTCCGCAATTTAGGTATAAATTGCTGTATTTATGGATAAATATTTTGGTTTGATCATTTGTCAATTGAAAAGAAACATTGATTGCTCGTTTTTTGAGAAGAAGGTTCGTATGCCTCCTCATAGGTTTCTGCCTGAGCATCACAGGTATGAATAATTTCAGGATAACCCCAATGAAGCGAATTCTGGTGATTGACGAGGATATTCAGGTAAGGGAGTCTGTTTCTCTTTTTTTGGAAACAGCCGGCTATGCGGTTATGGCCGCAGGGACCTGTCAGGAAGGCCTTCAAAATCATGCCAATTTTCAGGCGTCCCTGATTATTATGGATGTGGTGGCAATGGAACAGAGAGAAGAGCCCACCGGGCTTGTTTTTCTAAAATTTCTTAGTATTCCGATGATCACTCTGACGGGCAATATTCCCGGGCCTGGTGGACCTGCGAAAAGCCTCAAGCACCTATTCCAGCCGATCTGTACGGTGCAAAAACCCTTCACGGTTGATGAGCTTCTCCAAACCGAGCAAAGGGCTTTGGTGCACTAAACCTGTCTTTCTTCCATTCCTGCTATTTTCTCATTACAGACATGGCCCTCTGCAGGTAACCCGATCTTGGGTTGAGAGTTTATTCAGTTAATCGTTGGGCGGTTCGAAGTGTCCAGGAGGCCTCGATCCCCAAGGGACCGTGGTGGGACGTGCCTGTTTGACAAGGCTTTGAAGGCTGACCTGCGCGGCGCGAATTAACTTGGGATCACCGTGGTGTAGCAAGCTTGTGAGCAAGACGAAGAGGTCCTGATAGTCACGACTTGTCTGGATAATCCGTTGGAACAGGGGGTCAGGGGAATTCGTGTTCGGAAGTTCGGGATTATCCTCGTCTGGGTCGTTCCACAATCGCAGAATGGTACGGGGATCATTATGAAGCCAGGATTCAGGCACATTCAATATTCGGGCAATGGAGGTCATGACAGACAACGGGGGGTCCCAGCTTCCTTTTTGGAAATCTTGCAAGTTGGCCAGGGTCACTCCCGTTTGTTCGCTCAGGTCGGCAAGCGACAGTCCTCTGGTTTGACACCATTGACTCAAATGTTGGTGAATGGACATGATCCGATCATAGGAAAATGTTCATCAGCCTGTCCATCCTCAATTCCCTTTCTTCACTTCCAGGGCTCATTCCGCCCTCAATTCATTCCTTTCGAAATCCTTGAAAAGCAGCCGTGGTAGAGGGAGGAGGCCTGCCTTTTTTGGACGGAACGATAAAGTTTGGGGTACATTTGGCTTGGCATGAAAGCTTTTCTGGTTTTCTTAAGCATCTGCAGCGAAGTCGTGGTTGGGGTTCATCCGGTATGGTCGGTGATTGCCCCCGAGCAGGTCGTGGTCGTGGCCAATCGCAATCAACCGGGGAGTGTGGAACTCGGAAACGACTACCTCGCCATGAGGGGTGTCCCTCATGATCATTTAATTGCCCTCGATTTACCAAAGACCGAATTAATCACTCGTAAGGAATACAATCAGAACCTATATGACCCCTTGCGGGCCGAGTTGCAGCGACGGGGGTTGACCGCCGATATCCGGGTTCTGGTTACGCTCTGGGGGGTTCCCCTTATCGTAAAAGGGGTAGTTCGGACATCGGAGGAGGGGAGTTGGATTCGGGATGCTCAAGACTACTCGACGTCCGCTACAGGAATTCTTGAAGAACAGGAGCATATGCTTCAGGTGTGGCTGAACTCCGAGAAAGAACCCCCATCCTTCAAACTACCCTCGTCAGAAGAGGGGCCAGGGACCAAGTCCGTAATACAGCAACAGAAACTCTCAGCCTGGAAAAAACAGGTGATTGAAACCATTCAGGAGATCCGGGTGCGTGTGGAAGCCATGGACGACGCGGAACAACAGAAGGCTGGCGCCTTGATGATAGAAAAAGCTGGCCGTACTATATTTGGCCGATTTGGATGGTCAGCACTATCCGGAGCGGATTCCTCGGCTCAGTCACAATCGGCTCGTGAGGAGGAGACTGTGAGCAGTTTATTGGTTAAGCTCCTCCATGAGCCCACTTCAGTCAAACGCCATAGAGTCTATGAGCTGGTGCAGGAGGTGTATGGCTTCTTCGGAGTTGTGGCGCTCGCCAATTGGGAGGTCAAACGTTATCGGCAGGAGGAAAGTCAGGCCAGCGTGGATAGCGAGCTGGCCATGCTGTGGTGGGAGCCAGACACCTATCCCCTCTCGGGGCGGATCCCGAACCCGTTATATATGGGTGCTTCTCATGACATCCATCAGTGGCCTTTTCCTCTGTTGATGGTCAGTCGACTTGATGCGCCCACCGTGGCCATCGCCAGAAAGATGATTGACCAGGCATTGGAGACCGAAAGAAAAGGGCTATTCGGGAATATTTATGTCGATGCCAGGGGGATGAAAAAGGAAAGCACCTCGTCTTATGCGGGTTATGATAGAGATCTGCAGGCTTTTGCCGGAGGGATGAGGGGAATTAGGGGTATGAGGGTCATTCTGGAAAATACCGAACAGCGTTTTAGCCAGCCAGGGCAGGCGCCTGATGTATCCTTGTACGTGGGATGGTATCGTCTGCGGGCCTATGAAGATGCGTTTACCTTTCAGCCAGGAGCGATTGGCTACCATATCGCCTCTCGGGAAGCGGTGAGTATTCATGACGCCAACGAGCAGGGCTGGTGCAAAAATGCCTTGGAGCGAGGCATTACCGTCACCTTAGGGGCGGTCAGTGAACCCTATCTGGATGCCTTTCCCTTGGCCACGGAATTTTTTGGACTGCTCTATTCCGGTCGGTATTCTCTGGTCGAAACCTATGCTCTCTCCAGTCGCTATCTCAGTTGGCAAATGGTGTTGTTGGGAGATCCCTTGTATCAGCCATGGAAAGGACATGACCCGGTTCGGGAGAAAGTGGCGTTGAGCTTGCTGAACCGGAATGGATTGCCACCTGCTCCTGCAGTAGGCGTAAAGCCTGGCCCCTCTCGGAAAAAATTTCAGAAAACTTTTTCCGGAAAGTATCTTATGTTGGACCCCCGCATGCTGCAACCGTGAGGATCACCATGCGGAAGGCGGCAGAAGTCGAGGCAACCCTAAAAAAATCACCGATGTTTTTTTGGATTAGTCCAAGTCCGGTTGGCCGACTTCTATTGGTCGGAAACTTTGAAGGGTTGCAAATCCTGCAATTTCAAGATGGAGCCCACCCGCTCGATATTCAGCCGACATGGACAAAATCCCAGGAGCCGTTTCTCGGAGTGCTAAAGCAACTGAGGGAATACTTTGCCGGTTCCCGGACACGGTTCCAGATCACATTGAACCTTCAAGGAACCCCTTTTCAGCGTC
>DOFS01000090.1 GCA_003523945.1 Nitrospiraceae bacterium
CTCTGGGCAGGAGCATTTCAAGTGAATACGAAACCCGTCAATGGGGCCTGGGATTTTTTAATGCGCTATCCTGGCTCTTTAGTCAATGGGATCCCCTTTGCCGCAACCCTTTTAGGTATCCTCGTTACCCATGAATTCGGGCATTACCTCCTCTCTCGCATTCATCGTGTGCCCGCGTCCTTACCGCTGTTCATCCCTGGCCCTCCACACTTCATCGGTACCTTTGGGGCCGTGATTCGCATGCGATCGGCCATTATGAATCGGCGCGCGCTTTTTGATATTGGCGTTGCAGGTCCCATAGCCGGTTTTATCGCAGCAGTCGTGGCTATTATTATCGGACTCTCCCTTTCCCATATCGTCCCACGATCACAAACGTACGGCTTACAGTTGGGCGAACCACTCCTGCTGCAATGGTTTGGCTGGCTCATGTTTGGCCCGATTCCTCCTACGCACGATATTGTACTCCATCCCATTGCCTTCGCCGCGTGGTTCGGATTTTTCGTCACCGCAATTAATTTACTGCCTTTGGGTCAATTGGACGGAGGCCATGTGGCATTTGCGGTGTTAGGCCGTCGGCAACGCTCACTGGCCTTGGGAACGATTCCCATCCTTATTTACTTGGGCCTCACGGGTTGGCCTGGATGGATTCTCTGGGTCGGCCTGGCTAGCCTTGTCGGCATTGCCCACCCCCCGGTCATTGACCCTGACGTCGTTTTGGGCAAACACCGCCGATGGGTGGCTTGGGCAGCCTTGGCTATTTTCATTGTGACTTTCGCCCCAGTGCCGTTTTCCGTTGGCTGACAGACATGTTAGCCTTCCCTATGCCCTGGTTGTTCACGGACTATCATCCGTTTTCTCCACCATCGTTTCCGGGCTGGAATTCCCAGCCCAACCACGAAAAGGAATCGTGATCTCATGAGTGACTATCAATCCCAATTACGCACCTACATTCAAGATCACCGTGCCAGCTTTGAAGACCTCCTTGGTCAAATGGTGGAAGTGCCATCAGTGAGTTCAGACCCTGAGCATGCCCCCGATATGCACCGGATGGCGCAGTTAGCCGTTCAGTATCTGGAACAATTTGGAGCCAAGGCCTCTATTGTGAACACCAGTGGTTATCCCAGCGTATCCGGAGAATGGGTGGCGGGGCGACAATACCCGAGCCTGACCATTTACAATCATCTCGACGTTCAGCCTGCTCGGGAACCGGAATGGCGTCAGCCTCCCTTTGCCTTTCATAAAGATGGTGATCGGTATTGTGGCCGTGGGGCGACGGACGATAAAGGCCCGGCGTTAACAGCCCTCTTTGCTGCCAGATTTGCAAGAGAAGCCGGAATTCCCCTGAACATTCGAGTCCTCTGGGAATTGGAAGAAGAAATTGCCAGCCCGAACTTTTCCGAGGTCCTTCAAAATCGTAAAGCGGTCCCCCCGTCAGATTCGGTACTGGTGTCCGATACGATTTGGGTAGCGAAGGATCGCCCAGCTCTTTCCTGTGGGCTTCGCGGATTGTTAGTTGCCAAGTTGGTGCTTCGCACAGGGGAAACTGATATTCATTCCGGCCTCACGGGTGGTGGGGCGCGCAATCCCTTAGCTGAATTGTGTGACGCCGCCTATTCCTGCTTGGATGCGAAAACCGGGCGCGTGAAAATACCAGGGTTCTATGATGATGTCGTCCCGCCTACCCGCACCGAAATGAAAAATTTTCTGGCATCAGGATTTCAGGTCCGCCTCTTTAAAGAAGCCTATCAACTCCGTTCCCTCCGAACCTCCGATCCTCAAGATTTACTCAAACGAATTTGGGCCTCTCCCACCTTTGAGGTGCATGGGTTAACGGGTGGGCACATGGGCCCAGGCGTCAAAACCATTGTGCCGGCCTGGGGTGAACTCAAAGTCAGTATGCGATTAGTTCCCAATCAACATCCCCAAAAAATTTTCCGACTTTTGAAAAAGCACCTTCGTGCACGAAACCCTGATATTGAGGTGATCAATGATGGAGAACTGGAACCCTATCGTGGAATATCCGATGGTCCCTATGCGGAGGCGCTGCAAGAGGCAGTAGCCCAAGGCTTTGGTCGCCGGCCGGTGTTTGTACGGGAAGGTGGATCTATCGGTGCCATTGCATTATTACAAAAAGCATGGAAGGTCCCGATTCTGTTTATGGGACTCAGTTTGCCGGAACATGGGTATCATGCACCCAATGAATATTTCGATTGGGGACAAGCCTCAGGTGGGATACAAGCCTTCGTCCACTACTTCGACCACTTGAGTCAGATGCGATCGGATAATTCCAAGGCCCGCTTCAACCCGACAAAAGGCTAAGATCCTGAAGAAGTAAGCGGAGGCGGAGGTGGGTCTTGAAAATGCACGAGGGTGCGAATATATGCCAGAACATCGCGCCGTTCTTGGTCCGACAATTGAGCACTCCAACCACGCATGGACGTTCGGGGAACTCCTTTGGCAAGGATCTCGAGGAGCTCTTCATCGGTTTTGCTAGATGTGGCTGCCGAAACTAAATTTCCAGGGCGAGGGGCCAACAGAGCAGCCCGTGGACCATCACCCCGTCCTTCCGCCCCATGACATTCCAGACAATGAATCCGGTAAAGTTCTCGCCCCTGCTCCCCATCGGGTTGCATATCACCATCCCTTGACTCATGGGGAGCGGCTAAGCCTGAGAAGACCAAGCCGTTGAGGAGGATCAGGATACTCATCAAAAAAAGACGATTCATGCTTCAAATTGTACTGCATGAATGACGAAACTTCAAAAATTTCTCGCTCTTCAGACACGCAAATTTTTATTCAGAGAGCTTGAGCGATTACCAAAAATGTTTATTGACTGCGCAACAGTATTCGGAGGGGAATGCCCTCGAAGCCATATTCCGTCCTGATTGATTTCTCTAGATAACGAAGGTAGGAGGCTGGAACTTTTGGTGCGGATTTGACGAATAACGCAAAAGTTGGCGGTTTGGTCGCCACCTGAGTGATAAATACGGACTTTTTGGGATTGCCTCTGACCAGGGTCATGGGATTTTTTTCCAGGAGTTCCTGGACAAACAGATTAAGCTTACGGGTCTGAATGCGTTTGGAAAAATCCGCCACAACCTGATCAATTTTAGGAAAGAGGCGCGTGAGTGTTTCCGGTTGAACTGCGGCACCAAAGACAACAGGCACATAGGCAAAAAACGGAAATCGCCGACTTAACTCAAGATTGTAGGTGGGGTACGCCTCTCGATCTCCTGCCCGCAAATCCCATTTATTTACCAGGATGATACAGCCTCGGCCTTGCTTACTGATTAATCCGGCAATTTTCGTATCTTGTTCCGTGACTCCCTCTACCCCATCCAATACCAGCACGGCGACATCAGACCGGCCCAACGCTCGAATGGCACGCACGACACTATAGCCTTCAATTCCCCGCTCGATCCGCCCCCGTCTTCGGAGACCCGCCGTATCCGTAAAGATATACCGTCGTCCATGAAGGCTGACCATTGAATCAATCGGATCGCGGGTCGTTCCGGGAATATCACTGACAATAAGTCGCTGTTCGCCCAGAATGGCGTTGACCAACGTGGACTTGCCTACATTGGGTCGGCCCACCACCGCGATTCTGGGAATCTCCTCTTGGACCTGATTTTCCGGGGCTTGAGGAAGATAGGGCAGGAGCGCTTCAAGGAGTTCATCCACCCCCAACCCTCCTTCAGCCGAAATAGGGAAAATTGCCTTTGCCCCTAATTTGTAGAAATCTGACAGGAGGGGTTCAGCCTGAGGAGTATCAATCTTGTTTACCGCCAGAAAAACCGGTTTCGTCACCGGTCGCAATAGCTTAGCGAGATCGGCATCCAACGGCGACACTCCCACCCGTCCATCCATGACGGCAATTACCA
>DOFS01000550.1 GCA_003523945.1 Nitrospiraceae bacterium
AAGCACACTAAGAACCCAAAAGAATCCTAATTAGGAAAGGAAATTCAGAAATAATGGAGATACCGACCTATGGTGAATTATTAAAACTCGTCTGGTTTCTGGTATGGCGACACGTGGTGATTCTGATGTTTGTGAGTATGACGATCGGATGGGCGGTTCCTGTGATCTTCAATAGCACGATCTCTGAAGACTCTCAGTATATTTTAGAAATCTGCATTTATGGCGTGCTATTCTTCGGCATCACCCCGTTTATTTTGAAGACCCTGTTTCAAAAACAATTTCAAGGCTTTCAAGTCATCTTCCAACGCGAAACCGACTCACCACCACTTTCCTCATCATAATATTGGGTTCATTCAGCATATGATGATTTCGGTCTCCTTCCGGTGTGTCACTGCAATATTCGTCTCTCCTGGTCCGACGCCTGCCATCTGGCCTAAGGGAGGGACGCTCTCATCAACTGGCGGGCCTTGTTTGAGCCCAGCGAGTTGGCCCGCCTTCCTCGGATTCGCGTCCATCCGCTCTCATAAGGCCAGATGGGGCGTCACTGGTTTTGGGTCCTTTTGCCGAAACAAAAGGGCCTCGGCTGCCGGGCCGAAACCCGGCAATACGGGAAATACCGTGGGGGCGAGATTTGGCAACACAAATAAAATCCCTTCACCTTCCAACAATTTTCTGCACCCCCCATAATGTATTCCTTTGAATTCAAACCATCATATGATAAGCCAAGAACCTTAAACGCTCTATGATCAAAATATTTGCTCAACACACATTCTGAAACTCATATGAAAATCGCCACCTGGAACGTCAACTCGATTAAAGTCCGGATTCCCCACTTGATGGAATGGGTCAAACAGGCCAACCCGGACATTGTCCTGCTGCAAGAACTTAAAACCACAGAGGACCAGTTCCCCAGAATGGCCATTGAGGAGCTGGGCTATAATATGGCCATAGTCGGACAAAAAACCTACAACGGAGTCGCAATTCTCTCAAAAGCCCCGATCCAGATCGAACACACCTTATTGCCTGGTGCCCCATCTGACGAACAAGCCCGCTACGTGGAAGCGGTGGTGGGAAACGTTCGAGTCGCTTCAATCTATTTACCCAATGGGAATCCGGTGGAAACCGAGAAGTTTATATATAAACTTGCCTGGTTGGATCGACTGATCACGCATGCGCAATCGCTCTTAGCCCTGGAAGAAGCAGTGGTGTTAGGGGGAGACTTTAACGTGTGTCCCACAGACCATGACGTCTATGATCCAAAGGGATTTGCCGACGACGCCCTTTGCCGTCCAGAATCCCGTGCCCGCTTTCGCGCCCTTTGCCATCTCGGGTACACCGATGCCCTTCGAGCCCTGCACCCCGAATTGGGTCTCTACACCTATTGGGATTACCAGGCCGGCCGATGGAATCGGGACGAAGGGCTCCGCATCGACCATCTCCTGCTCTCGCCCCAGGCGGCGGACAGATTGGTTGCATCGGATGTGGATCGCGGGCCTCGCGGGATGGACAAACCTTCCGATCACACTCCCGTCTGGTGTGAACTTAAAAAGTGAGTCCTTCCGAACCTGTGCCCTTCTGATCACGTTTTCTCACGCACGCTTACTCTATTTCGGGACCGACCTACACACTGTTCCCCCAGACAGCTCATATACAACGGTGAACTCCCGTTCAACGATCTCCTATTAAAATAATATTCAGGCATGTTGTTAAACAAACGAGGGCACGAACTTTTTGCATTTTTACTGAAAATTTTGCATGATTTCTGATCTTATTCACCAATGGTTACCCGGCAGCCGCAGCGCACTCCAAACTCAAGATTTCCATGAGTGAAAACAACCTAATTGAGGCATTGACCGGCACCTTGATGACGACTTAAATACTAAGGGTCGATGTTCTCCAATCAACCACGCGGGACTTTGCAACACCCAACCAAGGGAATCGGAAACTCAATAATTTACTAATTTTGTAGGTGAACATGCTGATCAAAAATGAATCCTTCAGAGTTTTTCGCCAGGAAGAAGAAACGTGGTTGAATTGTATTTCCCTTAGCTTCACCAAGCATTTGAAATCGAATCACTATCCGTTACGCTTTGCCATCGTAGCCGTAGAAAAAAATGAAATCGTGCTTGAAACAACTATTTTGGAATATGACCCTCAGCAATCTTATTCTCAAGGATTCAAAAATATAGAAATTCTTCATCCGAGAAGGAAATCGTTCCAGGATTCCTTCTTTGGCGTCGTCCAGATTATTCCTACAGGAATTCGTTGTGAATTTGGCGGATTTGCAGGCGATGCTTGTCCGTCAACCAATCTGTTGGCCGCCACAGCAGATTTTCTCGTCACACATCCCAATGCGGTCAATGCCTCAGAGATTAATGAAATGGCTCAAAATGTTCTGTACGTGGAGGGAAAATCCTTAGACGATTTTATGCTCGGTCATTTGGGACTCCGGCAGGTTACCAGTAATAAAATCGGCACCTTTGTGGATTCCCTGGGTATTGATTACCTGAATGAGGTCATTAACACCCTCAATGCAGCCTGTGCGGTCAAAGGATTGGACTCAAGCATGTATATGCTTCTCCAGGAAGAACTGGGCGTCAAGATTGCCTGGACGGAAAGTGGTTGTGCGGTAGGCACGGTCTTAAACCCTGAAGCCATTGTAAAAGGAGTGGAAAAACTGATTGCCCACGGCGTAACCGCGGTGGGAGGGGTTTCGGTTATTCATGGTGTGACGAAGGACATGTTTGATCAGCATTTGCAGGGGAAAATGCCCAATCCTTCGGGTGGAATAGAGGCCATCATTACCCACCTAATTTCTAAAATTTTCAGAATCCCGACCGCTCATGCCCCCCTGCCTTACTACCAAGACATTAAGGAAAAAGACATATATAACCCTCGAGCATCGGCAGAATTCATTTCTACCCCCCATTACTTTTGTGTTTTAAAAGGCCTGGCAAAGGCACCCCATCTCATTCCCCTTTTGGATCTCGATAATCCTCCTCCCCATCTCATCACCCTAAATCATATTGGTGCCGTCGTTGTTCCCGCCTCCTGTTTGGGAGGTATTCCAGCCTTAGTTGCCGAATTCAGCAATATTCCTTTAATTGCCGTACGGGACAATACCACTATCCTGAATGTGACAAATGAAAAGATGCACATGAAGAATGTTATTGAAGTGAATTCGTATCTGGAAGCAGCAGGAGTCGTAATGGCATTACGGGAAGGAATTTCCCTTAAAAGCCTTCGTCGCCCCATCGAATGTGTCAAAAGAGTACAGTAGGGTTAAAACGGGCGAAAGGGTTTTAGATCAACATCGAAAAACAGGGCATACCTAGCCGCGGTGTAACCACCGATTCAGATGACACATTCGAGATGATGTCCCATTAAACTACTGGAAAATTCAGAATCAATAAGATGTCACACCAACAAAAATCCCAATATTCAGTATCTGAAAACATTCCGCTATCAATAGCCCAGAAGAGAATTTGGGTGATGGAACAACTTGAGCCCGATTCGCCATTTTCTAATCGTCCGTTGGCCATTCGATTGAACGGAATCTTAAACGAGGCCACACTCATACAAAGTCTAAGCGAAATTATTCGAAGACATGAAGCATTACGGACCGTTTTCCCCATACAAGATGGGCAACCGTTCCAAAAAATTTTACCCAGTTGGACTTTGACACCGGAAATCATTGATTTGGGTTCTCTCCCCGAGCCACACCGTGAAGCCGAGGCCGGGAAAATCCTAAAGAGAGAAACCCAAAAGAAGTTTGACCTGATAAACGGACCCTTAATAAGAGGCGTGCTGCTACGCCTATCGGACCAAAACCACATTCTTCTCTTGCTAATGCACCATTTAGTCTTTGATGGTTGGTCTGAAAGCATCTTTTTGAGTGAATTACGGAACTTCTATGGTGCGTTCTCTCAGACAAAGAATAATAAGGCAATCTCAAACCAAAATATTCCCCTCCCAGAACTTCCCATTCAATATAAAGATTTTACTCTCTGGCAACACAAACGAGTGAACGAGGCCTTTTTATCCGACCATTTGAATTATTGGCAGGCAAAGTTAGGGAACGCCCTTTCCCCCCTGAGGGTACCAACCGATTATCCAAGGCCATACACACGGACTTTTCAAGCTGGATCCGTATCCACGCTATTTCCTCAGGCCTTAGTTGAATCCCTGACAACCCTGAGTCACATGGAAAAAGTGACTCCCTTCATGACAGTGTTGGCCCTTTTGCAAACGCTGCTTTATCGATACACGGGGCAACAAACTATCAACGTGGGAGTACCGGTAGCCGGGCGAAATCATTCCGAGACTGAACCCCTTATTGGTCTGTTCATGAACACCCTAGTAATGTCCAGTGATTTCATCAATGACCCAACATTCAGACAGCTCCTGACTCATGTGAAACAGGTCACCTTACAAGCCTTTTCCCACCAGGAATTGCCATTTGAAAAAATTGTGGAGGTTTTACACCCAATCAGGGAAAGAAACACCTGGCCTCTTTTTCAAGTTTTGTTAAACTTTCGCAATCTACCCCAAACCGACTCACGGCCGACAGAGCATTTACACATTGAACCATTTAGCTTTGAGTGGGGAATGATCGGAGGGTTGGACTTGTCCCTTGATATAAAAAAATGCCCTGAGGGGATGCATTGTCAATTCAGTTATCCGGTCGATTTATTTCGAGAAAAGACCATCCAATCCTTCGCGAAACATTTCAGAAATTTACTGGAAAATGTTATAGCCACTCCGGATAAACCGGTCGGGACCCTCAATCTCCTGACACCTGAGGAACACCATCAAATCCTCATTGAATGGAATAACACCCACGAAGAATATCCCAATGCCTGTGTCCACGAGTTAGTGGAAAAGCAAGTAAATTTGACCCCGAACGCCGTTGCAGTGGTTTTTCAGGAACATCAATTAACCTATGAAGAACTTAATCAATCTGCCAACCAGTTGGCTCATTATCTCACTAAACAAGGCATTCCTCCTGAGGCAACAATAGGAATCTGCGTAGACAGTTCGCTTGAGATGGTCATCGGACTGCTCGGTATTTTAAAAGCAGGATGCGCCTACGTTCCCTTAGACCCCAGGTATCCGCATGAACGGCTGGAGTATATGGCGGAGGACAGTAAGATCTCCTTCTTATTAACACAAGGTCATTTAAAGACCGTTCTGTCAAACCACAAAGCAGGGATCATCTGTCTTGATAGCGATAGGGATCTGTGGAGTCGCGAAAGCATACAGAATCTCCAGATTGGATGCACAGAAGATAGCCTCGCATATGTCATGTATACGTCGGGCACAACCGGCCAACCGAAAGGCGTCATGGTTACCCATAGAGGGGCCTGCAACCATCTTTACTGGAGACATGATTACTTCGGCCTGACACCATCCGACCTGGTACTTCAGAAAGCATCTTTAAGTTTTGACGATTCCGTTTGGGAGATATTTGAACCCTTAACAAGTGGCGCTCAATTAGTAATCGCCCAGTCAGAACAAAATCAAAATGTTTGCTACCTCATTGAAACGGTTATTCAGCAGAAAATTACAGCCCTATGTTTGGTACCTTCCCTCCTTTGGCTATTTCTCGAAGAACCGAATGTGCGTAGGTGCCATACCTTGAGACGAGTCACAACCGGCGGCGAAGAACTTTCCGTGGAACTGCAAGAAAAATTCTTTCAGCTTTTGAACGCCGATTTATACAATGGTTACGGGCCCACGGAAGCCACTATTGCGGTGAGCTACTGGAAATGTAAACCCGGCGGGAATTCCCCAATCGTGCCCATAGGAAAGCCGATTCGCAACACACAACTCTATGTACTCAACCCACAACTCCAACCGGCTCCCATCGGCGTTACCGGAGAAATTTTCATTGGCGGGAATAGCTTGGCAAGAGGGTATCTCAATAATCCGGAATTAACAGGGGAAAAATTCATTAACAATCCTTTTGGGCAAGGGGTGCTCTATCAAACAGGAGATTTAGGACGTCATTCGCGTGATGGAAACCTCGAATTTATTGGAAGGATTGATGATCAAGTAAAAATTAGAGGCATTCGGGTTGAGTTAGGGGAGATAAAAAATTCATTAAATCAATACCCTCAAATCGAAAAGTCAGAGATTGTGACCACAGGCAATAGCAAAAAAGATCAAATGGTCATCGCGTATTATCTTTCAAAAAATCGCCAACAGATTTCCCCACAAATTTTAAGAGAATTTCTCAAACACAAATTGCCCGATTATATGATACCTGCAGCTTTTGTTTATCTGGCCAGTATTCCTATAACCCCCAGCGGCAAAATTGACCGAAACGCCTTACCCAGTCCCCAAAGAGAGCACTATATTAATAAAGAAGTGGTACAACCAAAAACGGAAACGGAGAAAAATCTAACCAGGATTTGGCAAGAAGCGTTAAATCTATCTGAAGAAATTAGCATTCATGATAACTTCTTTGAGCTAGGAGGACACTCTTTGTCCGCGTTTCGTGTGGTTTCGCGAATTCGTGACATCTTTAAAGTTGAACTACCCTTAAGATGCCTTTTTGAATCACCGACTCTGGCTGAACTAACAAAGGTGTTGGATGTGGCCCTGAGCCTGGAACAGGTTCATAAATGATTTTACCTGTATGCGTTAGCCTCATCTCCTTAATCTAAAGCTCAAAAAATTGCATTTTGTACTCTTTCCCAAATTCTGAGTTTAGTCCTCTGGAAGATGGGGACTCTTTTCCTCCAGGGACTAGCAAGAAAAGGGAAAATAATCTATCCTTATGAATCTCTTTGTATGCACTCCCCTTTCTTGGAATTTCCGATAAACCTCATTTGTTCGCTTTCTTATGGAATCTATTAAATTCGGGACTTCTGGGTGGCGGGCCATTGTGGCCGAAGACTTTACCGTCCGGAACATCCGTATCGTGTGTCAGGGTATCGCTCAATTTCTTCGTCAACAGAAACTGGGGCAACAAGGCATTCTTATTGGCTACGACGCACGTTTTTTAGGTGAGCATTTTGTCAAAGTTGCCGCAGAGGTCATGGCGTCTCATGGGATCCCTTGTCTGATTTGCGACCGGGACACCCCGACCCCGGCCATCTCCTACCACGTGGTCAGCCGCAAATTATCAGGAGCCATGAATATCTCAGCCAGCCACAATTCTGCTGAATGGAATGGGATCAAATTTACACCGGCCTGGGGAGGACCGGCGCTGCCTGAAACAACCAAGGCCATTGAACTGCGCATTCTACCCCTGTTGCATGGAGAACACATCAAATGGCTCCCCTGGGAACGAGCCGTACATGATGGCATGGTGCGGCACTTCGATCCAAAACCGGACTATCTGAAAGCCCTGGAATCCATGGTGGATCGCGACCGCATCCGGAACGGCAGGATCAGGGTCATTTTTGATCCTTTGTATGGAACCTCCAGGCATTACCTTGACGAATTCCTACGCCAGGCCGGCGCAAAAATGGCCGTCCTACATCATTGGCGAGATCCATACTTTGGAGGATTTCGACCAGAACCGACCGACGAAACCCTTGAGGACCTGAAAGAGACCGTACGCCGTGAAGGCGCACACCTCGGCCTGGCAACCGACGGAAATGGGGGCCGGTTTGGTATCGTGGATGCCGACGGCACCTACATTCAAGCCAATTATATTTTGGCCGTCTTGTTGGATTATCTTATTCGGAGCCGGCAATGGTCAGGCGGAGTCGCCCGCTCGGTGGCCACTACCCATCTCATTGATGCCGTGGCGGCACACCATGGACTCACCATTCACGAAACCCCGGTGGGATTTAAATACATCGGAGAATTGCTCGCGAAAGGGGAAGTGGTCTTTGGGGGGGAAGAAAGTGCCGGGATGTCCATCAGGGGTCATGTGCCGGAAACAGATGGGATATTGGTTGGGGCCTTAATCGCGGAGATGGTGGCCTTTACGGGACAGACCATTCAGGAGTTACTGAATGACCTCTTTGCACGAGTCGGAACCGTATACCCCACACGACAAGATCTGCCGATGAGCGAACAGCTCAAGACACAGGTCAAGCAGGTCCTTGAACATCCGCCATCGGAGCTTGCGGGAGCGGACGTCATCCATGTCAATAAACTGGATGGCTGCAAACTCATTCTGCCGGATGACTCCTGGTATCTTATTCGAATGTCCGGAACTGAATCCATCGTCCGATGCTATGGCGAAGCCAAAACCCCTGAGCGACTCACCGAGATTATGAACGCCGGAAAAGAACTACTCCATCTTCCCGTCAGGTAATTCCTTAAAATCCCTTCTTTTTCCTACTTATCGATCTTCTCTCGATTTGTTTTTTTTCGCCTCCTATTTTCCTTGGTGAGACTTTCGCCTTAAGAAGAGCAAATTACTCCAAATACTAGACTGCCAGCCCATCACAGGGAGCAATGGACCAAGGTAAGCGGGTAACAGCAAGCTAGGTTTGTGGAGAACATGGTACGAATTTAAGGATTAAAGAAAGGCCGAGAACAGAATGAGTGGAAAGTCATTGGGGGGTGGACAGACCGTTCTCCCCCCAATGACTTTCATTGGGACGTGACGTCAGACAGCAGTCAGTAGCATCGCTTTTTCAGTCTTTTTGGCGATGGCCTTAGCATTTCGGGCCAACCGCTTTTCTTCAATTTTTTCGAGTTCATGCTCGATCGCCTGAAAGGCTGAGCGAATGGCTTCTTCAAAGGTTTTCGATTCTTTTCTGGCGGTCACCGTTCGACGCCGGGGAAGCGTCACGACGACCAGTGCCTCCGCGTTATCGGCACCTTTTTTATGATGGGCATTTTTGGTGAGTGTAACACGGGCATGAATGATGCGAATGGTATCCGTCTGCAACGCCTCAGTCCGTCGCCCAATTTCGGCTTTCCACCGAGGGGTCATGCCAACGTTTCGGCTCTCAATTTTTACATCCAGCGATTGTTCATCCATAGACACTCCTTCTTTGGCTGTTCGTTAAATCTGTGAAACATCCAACACCTTCCGGCCTGTTTTTCGGATGACGAAATCCTGAGTCAATCCTCCTTTTTTTTCGGTTTTCTACAGTGTAAAAATTTCCCTTCCTCCAGTCAAAGTCTTATCTCCGTAATTGTAATTTTTTTTTGCTTTGTAAGACTGGTACAGTATAACAGACTGGAGAACGCTGGAGGATTTCCAGTGTTTGAGATCAGAGGAGGAATACCAGATGTCCAATAACCTGAGTGTAAATAGGAGAAATCTCATGAAAATCGGGGTAGCATTAGGTTTCGGAGCTCTCGCTAAGACTTTCGGCGTGGCATTGGCCGCCCCCAATCCTTCAATCGGGGAGTCAGGCATCACCAAAATAACGAAAACGGATGAGGAGTGGAAGGCGCTCTTGACCCCGATGCAATATCGTGTGTTACGCCATGAAGACACCGAGCCGCCCTTTACCAATGAATATCATCAAAGTAAAGCCAAAGGCATCTACCAATGTGCGGGATGTGCGTTGCCACTTTTTTCTTCCGACACGAAATTCGACAGCGGAACCGGATGGCCCAGTTTCTGGCAACCGATTTCGGAAAAAGTAGTCGAAACCCGCACCGATTGGAAATTGATTTATCCACGAACCGAAGTCCATTGCGCCCGATGCGGTGGCCACCAGGGACACATATTTGACGACGGCCCACCGCCGACTGGATTACGCTATTGTATTAATTCTGCGGCGTTGAAATTTGTTCCGGCATAGCAAGGCGCTGATGCACTAATTGCTCGACTGCCGGAAAATGTCGTTCCGGAATATTGCGAAACCGTTTTCGACAGTCGGCAATTGCGGCTTCAACAGACGGATAGTGTCTAGAAGAAGGAAGAAGGTTTTTTGTATACTCGCGCAACCGTCCCGCGACCATGCGGATCAAGGTTTCATCCCCGGCCAGCGACTGCGCCGCCGCTTCAATATTTCCGTGATTGTCGACTAGGGCTTGAAATCCGAGACCCTTCAAACGTTGAGTAACGGTGCTGCGATCCCACCCTAGGGCCTTGGCTGTCGCCTGCATATCGAAACCATGACGTCGGAGGCATTCCAACACCATTTCATCCTCTAATCGTTCCAGCTCCACCCGGCCATGTCCTTCACCCTTCACGCGCGGGATAACCGGGCTACTGAGGTGCAAATCCGCTTCGGTAATAAGAGACCCGGTGGCCAGGGCGACCGCTTGAGCCACGGTTTGTCGAAGCTCTCGAATATTGCCCGGCCATCGATAGGCCATGATCCCATCCAATGCCCCTTGCGTGAACCTCAAATCCATTCGATTCTGTTGCCGGGAAAAATACTGCAGGAAGAATTGAGCCAATAGCAGGCAATCTTGCTCCCCTCGTTCCCGCAGAGGAGGCAGAGTTAACACAATACTCCGTAATCGATAAAATAAATCTTCCCGATATCGGCCTGCCTCCACATCTTGGTGAAGATTGCAATTTGTCGCCGCGATAATTCGCACATCCACCTGAGTAAGCCGGCTTTCTCCAACCCGGTGAAATGACCCGTCCTCCAGAAACCGCAGTAATTTTGCTTGCAAATCGGATGGAAGCTCGCCGACTTCATCCAAAAAGAGCGTTCCCCCATTTGCCGTTTCAATATAACCCTCACGACCAACCGCGCCGGTAAAAGCCCCCTTCACATGGCCGAATAATTCTCCTTCAAATAACTCCGATCGGATCGCGGCCAAATTTACCGACACAAATGGGCCACGATGCCGCGGACTCAACGCATGGGCCGCTCGAGCAAACACCTCTTTTCCCGTGCCCGTTTCTCCCAATAGAAGAATGGGGCTCTGGGTCCCGGAGGCTTTTTTTAAATCCTGAAAAACGCGGAGGACCGAAGGAGCATGGGTCAGAATATGAAAGGACTCACATTCTTGAAGTAATGCCTGATTCTCGCGGGATTCGGGACGCTGATGCCCAGCATGCTGCATGGCCGGCACCTGCCGCCGAAGATCCTGCAATTCAATCTGCAACCGGTCAATCTGTCGTCGGGTTTCTTCTACCTCGGCTTGGGAAAACTCTAATTGGCGAGACACCCCCCCTTGCTGAGATTCTAAACCTTCAATAACCGTCGCCGACCGGTGGGCATGATCTTGTGCCACATGTAAGCGAGTTTCGAGTTCCCGGACATGCTGCTGTTTCTCTGCCAGTTCTGTTTCCAATTGCTGTAGCTGCTGTCGCCCTTGAGTGATCCGCCGTCGAATAATCGACCGGGACCGGGACAACCGCCAAGCCAGCGATCCCCCTAAGGTCATTCCTAAAGCCAATCCTGTACTCAAGATCGGCCACACCCAACCACTGAGAAGTCCCCACAAAAGACCAAGCCCCCCAAGAAGAATACCGGCTAAGCCAATCATCCCCAGGCGGGTTGGCGGAGTTTCCCAAAGAAGGAAACAGGCAAAGAACAGGGCTACACTCGCTGTTGCAGGAAAAGCGACCCACAAAGGCGTCCGGGAGACCCATCCGTTAGTCAGCACCGCATTGGTCAATAAGGCATGAAGAAATTCAGCCGGCACCTCGGATTCCCACGGGGTTGAAAGAGTTGGTTGCTTCGACACAGGAGAAAAAAGGATCACTACTTTTCCGCGAAACAACTTTGTTAATCGATCGCGATCTTTACTCTGAACGATGTTCCACACATCCACAAAGGCATGCCTGGGAAGGGATGAAGTCGCCCAATGTCCAATAAACCGGAATTGAGGGGCGTTGGTCTTCGGTTTCATAGCTGTGTCCGTTTCCGATAACAACGAGGCCATTACGAGACCGATCGGAGGATGCGGCGATGAACCTGCAGAAAAAGGATGGGACTTCACACCCCGAAACACCCCATCCGCATCCGGTATCAATTCCAGCGTTCCCAAGGCGGTTGCCGCATCCGCCAAGGCGGGAGGAACCGAATCCGGATAGACCACAGACCCGACTCGTTTGGTCACTTCAGCCAGTCGAACCAGTCCAGCCAACCCCCCACATTCCGAGGCTATCGGGAAGGACACATCAATTGAGGGTACGATGACAGCAGCGCCAGCCTCATGAAGGGCCAGCAGTGTGGACTCCAACACGGAAAGATCCCATAGTCCTTCCCCACATAACGCGGGACTGGTGCTCTTCGTGACCGTCACCATGACCAGTGAAGGGTCGACAGGTCCAGGTGCCATGTGAGCCAGTTGCCAATCAGTCAACCATCGTTCCCCCTGTGGAAAAAGAGAGGAGACGCTAAAAGCCAACAATGTGCTCACCAGTGAAAAGGCGAGGGCCAATGCCATGGTCTTGGTCTTGGTCTTGG
>DOFS01000137.1:0-2823 GCA_003523945.1 Nitrospiraceae bacterium
GGCGAATTATCTATCAACTTTTCCAGTGTGCTCCTCAGGCTAAGGCTCTGTGTGCTAAAGAATTCAAGATAAACAGTGGTTCCTGTTCTTGATTAAAAAAGCTACCTGAAAAAACATTGTTCGGTTCTATGTGCTACACCGTTTCGCCCAACCATCGTTTACCACGTTGAAACTCTGATTATGCAGGAAACCACGGGCCAGGCAGTAGGTGAAATCGGCGGTGGCAGGCTGCCCGGTGTGAATTGGAATTTTATCCTACCCGGAGTAGTCATAGAACGGATTGTTGGCTTCATTGTTTTTTTCACTCTCTTTCTTTCAGCTTGTGCCTTTCCCACACAGGGAGCGCACTTGTACGGGAAGAGTAATCCGGATTTCACTTTTGATCTATCTCAACCAATCTACGTCTCGCTATCAGAATCTGCAACGGAAAACGACAAAGCGTTCCTTACATTACTAGTTAGCGAGATGAAGCGCCTTGGCCTCAGCGTTACGAACCAGCTTTCTCAAAATACGCTGGTACTTTTCTTTGCATTAAACAGTAACTCGAACGCGATTTTGGCGCCGCTTCCCGGTAATGCCGCAATCTCTCAATTACCCAGACAATGGCAGGAGATTTCTCTGGAGCTATTCAGTCTCAATCATATTGATGTTCAGGGGCCAGTCTGGAGCGGGAACATCTCTGTAAGACGAAGTGAGTTTCAAGCAAACCCGACAGGTACTGTGACTTCGCTACTTGGATTGGTTGGAAAGAATTACGAAGGCCCAATTTCTGCGCAACCTTTTAGTGAATCTCAGCGGAGAATCGCTACAGATGAGATGGCCCAAGGGCAACAGGCTCAAATACAAAATTTAGAACGACGAATAGGGGAGCTAGAAAACGAGCAGAAAAAAACTGGAGAAACGTCGTTCAGCACCGCCTCTCAAGAAAAGATTCCGCGTGTCGAACTCGCATTACACGAGACTTGCTATAAAAGAGACACGCAAGCCTGTATTACTCTAGCTGAGCGATATTTGAAAGGTGAGGAGATTTCTGCTGATCCACAGCGTGCCGTTCAGCTCTATGAGCATGCGTGTGCGGAACAAAATGGGAAAGCCTGCACACATTTGGGTCTCCTGTACTACCAAGGCATAGGAGTCCCCCAAGATCCTTCCCATGCAAAAATATTATTTCGCCAAGGATGCCGTTTCAAGGACAAGATGGGGTGCACTCTTAGTGAGGGAGTTAATTGATGTAGGTCAGTCGCGGGTTCAAGTTTTCATCGCGGCCCGGACCCCCTTTTAGGTTAGTCAGAGTAGTATGAGAAGAGGGAAATGAATCGCTACTATTTTCTGATTTCTGGAAGTCCAAATCAGCTTTCTTATGACAGGCGGTGTTCGAAGTATTTCTCTGATGGGGATCACTCATGGTCCCTTTGAAGATGAAGACGCCTAGAGCGACCTTTCCTCTTACCATCGATCCACCACCTGACTATGAAAGGGCTGACTGCGGATATGGTCCATGGCGAACCCAATAAATCGTTTTTATACACCTTAGTTCAAATAGGGAATTGAAAGGGTGGGACTCAAGGGGTTCACTCAATCCTGATAGATAGATGGCCCAGCCGAGTAGGTGTTGTCGCAAAGGTCTTTCCTACGGGAGGAGAAATTCCTAATGCAATGGGGTCTTCAGATTTTACCGGATGTCGTGGTCGTTCGGATATTTGGTTTGCCGGATCATTCTCTCGGGGCTATGTTTGAAAAAGCAGCAGAACGAGCTATAAGTCTGGAGAATCGAAAGGTCCTTGTTGATTTTTCCGGTGTGGAATCGATGGATTCAATGGGGCTGACATTGTGTGCGTATGGACTTTATCACTTTCAACAGTTGAGTATTCCTGTGGCGCTTATTCAACCCCCGGCCTCGCTCCTTCCGGTTCTTTACCGGCATGGGATGGAAGAAATTCCACCAGTGTTTCACCATGAATATGATGGCAGGATGCAAAATTAAAAGTTATGACTTCTTGCTTCCGACGGTTTTCTCCCAACAAACATATAGCTCAAAGGCAAGGGGTTTGAGCTATCCTCGTTGCCATCCTGCTAAATAAAAGGGACCTGGTTTTCGCCAGGTCCCCTTTGAAAAATTATTGAATCTCCGGAAATTTAGAGTTGCCGCAAAGCGGCCACCCGATCGTCAATCGGAGGGTGAGTGGCAAAGATTTGCATGAAGCTGTGGGATTTTCCGGATATTTTCATCGTGGCCAGGGCATCCTGAGAGCTATATTCGAATTGGGTGCGTTGCACCCAACGATCAATGCCCTCAAGAGCAGAGATCATGTGTTCTTTGCCTACTGTGTTGGCTGCAAATCGGTCGGCTGCAAACTCCCGACGGCGTGACCACCAACTAATTGGAATCATCGCCAAGACGGAGAGAACGATTTGCAACACGATATACACTCCAAATCCTAGAGCCTCATTACGTTCCGCCACTTGCCGATAGATAAATCGGCTTATAAAGTACACAAACGTATTCATCAGGCCGGCTAACACGGTGGTGGTAAACATGTCTCCGTTATAGACATGCCCCATTTCATGAGCGAGGACCGCCCGAACTTCACCTTCATTGAGATTGTTGAGCAAGCCGGTTGAGACGGCCACCATGGAATTGTTTTTTGTTGGCCCCGTAGCAAAGGCATTGGGGTCTGGAGATTCATAAATCCAGACTTCCGGCATCGAAATGCTCAGCTTCTCAGAGATTTTCTGGACTGTGTCATAGACCAGCCGTTCCGCCTGGGTGCGTGGTTCTGTGATTTGCGTACAATCTATAAAGGCTCGGGCCATTTGTTTGGA
>DOFS01000137.1:3004-3180 GCA_003523945.1 Nitrospiraceae bacterium
CGAATGATCCACGGAGATCGATTCCGAAGGCCGGAAGGATCATTTCAGATAAAATGGTAAACGAGATCGAGAGGGTAATAAAGATGAGGATATTGGCAATCAGTAATAAACCAATTCCTTTAAGTTTTTTCATAGACATTCTCCCTTAATTGTTCCACGCTTTACTGGTTGAGAAA